>JAGVSZ010000274.1 GCA_019137045.1 Betaproteobacteria bacterium | reverse complement strand
GACCGTGCCGGCGCAGTCGCGGCCGAGCGTGCGCGGAAACGTCACGGGAAAGGCCCGCTGCAGCCGGCCCTCGCGCAGGAGCCAGTCGCTCGGGTTGGCGCTCGCGGCGGCGACGCGAACGAGCACGTCGCCCGGGCCCGGCTGCGGCGCCGGCGCCTCCTCGAGCGCGAGCACCTCCGGGCCGCCGTAGCGGCGGATGCGCCAGGCGCGCATGCGGGCCGCTAGGGCCGCAACCCCGCGTCGGACGCCGCTTCCTGGCGCAGCCTGAAGCGCTGGAGCTTGCCGGTCTCGGTGCGCGGGAGGGCGTCGCGGTACTCGATCGCGCGCGGGTACTTGTACGGGGCGATCGACGCTTTGACGTGCTCCTGCAGCGCCGTCGTGAGCGCCGCGTCGCCCGTGTAGCCCGGCTTGAGCACGACGTACGCTTTCACGATCATGCCGCGCTCCTCGTCCGGCGCGCCGACCACGCCGCACTCCGCGACCGCTTCGTGCGCGAGCAGGGCGGACTCCACCTCGGGCCCCGCGATGTTGTAGCCCGCGGAGATGATCATGTCGTCGGCGCGCGCCTGGAAGTAGAAGTAGCCGTCCTCGTCCATCGCATAGGCGTCGCCGGTCACGTTCCAGCCGTTCTGCACGTACACCCGCTGGCGCTCGTCGGCGAGGTACTTGCAGCCGGTGGGGCCCTTCACCGCGAGCTTGCCGACCACCCCGGGGGCGCACGGCTTGCCCTCGTCGTCGAGCACGGTCGCGACGTAGCCGGGAATCGCGTAACCGGTGGCGCCGCGCCGCACGCGGTCCACCGCGTGCGAGATGAAGATGTGGATCATCTCGGTGGAGCCGAGCCCGTCGAGGATCTCGATGCCGGTCGCGCGCTTGAACAGCTGCCGGGTGGCGTCGGGCAGCGCCTCGCCGGCGGACACGCACTTCTTCAGGCGCGCGAGGTCGTAGCCCTTCACCAGCGGGGCCATCATGCGGAAGAAGGTCGGCGCGGTGAAGCAGACGGTGGCGCCGAAATCCTGGATCGTCTGCAGCAGCAGGTCGGGAGTCAGCCGCTCGATCAGCACCGTCGAGGCGCCCACGCTCATCGGGAAGCAGAGCATGCCGCCGAGCCCGAAGGTGAACGCGAGCGGCGGGGTGCCGCAGAACACGTCCTCCCGCGTGGGCCGGAGGCACGAGCGCGGGAACGCGTCGCACATCGCGCTCACGTCGCGGTGGAAGTGGAGGCAGCCCTTCGGCTGGCCGGTCGTGCCGGAGGTGAACGCGATCAGCGCCACGTCGTCGGCCGCGGTGTCGACGTTGGCGAACTGCGCGGGCTTGCCCTCGAGCAGCGCCTCGACCGAGCCGGTCCCCTCCCCGTTGAACCACAGCACCTGCTTGAGGTCGCGGCACTGCGCCTGCGCGAGCGACAGCTCGTCGCGCAGCCGCACGTCGCAAAGCGCCGCCCCGACCCGGGCCTTGTCGATGATCTGCTTCAGCTCCTTCGCGCGCAGGAGCGGCATCGTCGCCACCGCGATGCACCCGGCCTTGATCACGCCGAACCAGCACGCGGCCATCATGGGGTTGTTCGGCCCGCGCAGGAGGACGCGGTTGCCGGGCACGAGCCCGAGGTCGTGCACGAGCACGTGCGCGATCTGGTTCGCGCGCGCGAGGAGCTGGCGGTAGCTGCAGGAGTACTTCCTGCCGTCGATCATCGTGTGGATGACCGGCCGCTCGCCGTGCCCGGCCGCGACCATGCGGTCGAGGAGCTCCGCGGCGCAGTTCAGCCGCGCGGGGTAGCGGAACTCGGGCCGGTCGAACAGGAGTTCGGGCATCTCCGCCGGCGGCGGGAGGTTGTCGCGCGCGAAGGTGTCGACGTGGGCCGTGTGCGCCATGGTTCAACCCCTCAGCGTCTCGCGCGCGATGATCAGCTTCTGCACCTCGGTCGCGCCCTCGTAGATGCGCAGGCTGCGGATCTCGCGATAGAGCGTCTCCACCGCCTGTCCGGACACCACGCCGAGGCCGCCGAAGATCTGCACCGCGCGGTCGATGACCGCCTGCGCGGTCTCGGTGGACACCATCTTCGCCATCGCCGCCTCGCGC
>JAGVSZ010000068.1 GCA_019137045.1 Betaproteobacteria bacterium | reverse complement strand
CACCGTCTCCGCGCGCGACCAGCGCCGCGCCTCGCGGCCCGCGCGCGCCTCGGCCGCGCGCACGTCGAGCAGCGCCTGGGCGACCGACGCCGGGGTCGGGACCGGGCGGCGCCGCTCGGCGTCCGACCACTCCCGCAGCGCCTTCGCGACCGCGTCGGCGTCGAGGATCGCGAGCGGCGCCTGGCAGTGGCTGCACGCGGTGTCGCGCTGGAGGTCGATCGGGGCGCCGCAGCTCGAGCAGCGCACCACCTTAAGCTCCGCGCGCACGCGGCCGAGCTCCGCCGGCGTCAGGGCGCGCACGAACTGCTTTTCGCGCAGGAACTGGAAGAACGGCGTCAGCCGCCCGTGCCCGGCGGGGCAGCGCCAGTAGGAGAAGCGCCCGGCCTTCGCGAAATCGTGCGCGAGCGCGAGCGGCGCGCGGCAGCGCGGGCAGCCGGGGCGCGCGGCGAGCGCGTTGCGCGGCTCGTCGCGGCGCGCGTGGATCTCGCGGAAGAGCTCGATCACCGCGCGCGGGGCGAGGCGGACGCTCTCGTTGCGGTCGAACCAGAGCGCATGGCAGGGGTAGCAGAGATCCAGGCACACCGGCCCGCCGTCGTGGTTGGGCAACGCGCGCTTGGACATCGGCTGCGCGCAGCTCGGGCAGGCGACCTGGGGATCGCAGGCGGCGGTGTCCATGCTCACAGGATGGTGTCGGTGCGCACGCCGAGCGCGGCGAGAGCGCGCTCGGCGGCGGCGACGCCACGATACTGCGCTTCCTCGAACAGCGAGAAGCCGCTCGCGTCGGAGTGCGCAAAATGCACGCGCGCGGCGCCCCGCTCGACGCGCCGGCGTGCCGCGCTCCACACCGCGCCCGGCCGCGGGCAGGCCATCGCGTGGCCGTGCGCGAACACGTCGAGGGTGCGCGTCGTCGCGCGGATCTCGGGGTGCGGGCGCCCGAGGTCGGCGAGGATGCGCTCGGCCCAGGCCGCGCGCGGCGTCGCGAGCAGGCGCCGGCGCGCGTGCGCGGGCGGCTCGTCGCAGAGCGGCCAGTAGTAGGTGAGCACGGTCGGGCCGCGGTGCGAGGCTAGGCTCTGGTGCGTCGCCACCACGTAGCCGAGCGAGGGGCTGTCGTGGAGCACGTTGTCCCACGCGAGCGGCGCACCGTGCCGGTCGCGGGGCGTCTCGTCGAGCGTGAGGTTGGCGACCAGCCACGGCGCGTACTCGAACGACCGCAGCGCCGCGACGAGGTCCGCGTCGGCGCCGGCGAGCGCGCGCGCGGCGAAGGCCGCCGGCGCCGCCCAGAGCACGTGCTGCGCGCTGAGCGCGACCGAACGGTCCTCGTCCGGGAGGTAGGCCTCGACGACGACCTCGCGCGCGCGCGGCTCGACGCGGTGGACGAGCGCGGCGGTCGTGAGCGGCGGCGCGCAGCGCGCGAGCAGCGCGCGCACGAGCCAGCCGTTGCCGGCGGGCCAGGTGAGCACGGTGTCGGGGTCGGCGTCCTGCGCCTCGGCGTCGCGGCTCGCGAAGTAGTGGATCCCGGCCCACGCCGACACCTGCCGGTAGTCGCAGCCGTAGTCGTCGCGGCAGCCGTAGTTGACCGACCAGTGCACCGCGTCGCTCGTGAACCCTGCGGCCACGAGCCAGTCGCGCATCGGCACCGCGTCGAGCGCGGCGAGCTGCGGGTCGCGCGAGGAGAGCGCCATCGGCAGCGCGAACGCCCGCCGCCCGTCGGCGCCGCGCAGCCGCCTGAACGCGTCCATGCGGTCCTGGAAGCGCCGCCACTCGTCGCGCTCGGCGGCGCTCGCGCGCGCGAGCGGCACGAGCCCCTCGTGCCACGCGCCGTCGCGATAGAGGCGCTCGTGCGGCGCGAAGCACAGGAAGCGCTCCTCGTAGCGCGGGCGCGGCGCGAACGGGTCGCCCTGCAGCACGCCGAGGTCGGCGAGCAGGAGCCGCACCGCGCGCGCCTCGCGACCGGGCAGCGGCAGGTAGTGCGCCCCCCACGGGTACGCGCTCACCGCGTTCTCGCCCCAGCGCGCGTTGCCTCCGGCCGCGCGCTCGAGCTCGATCAGCTCGAAGTCGTCGAAGCCCGCGCGCCGCAGGCGCCAGGCGGC
>JAGVSZ010000495.1 GCA_019137045.1 Betaproteobacteria bacterium | reverse complement strand
GCCCGAGATCCCGCCCAACACCGGCAACGTGATCCGCCTCGCCGCCAACACCGGCTGCCGCCTCCATCTGGTGGCGCCGCTCGGCTTCGACCTGTCGGACAAGCAGCTCGCCCGTGCCGGCCTCGACTACCACGACCTCACCTGCCTGACGGTGCATCCGGACTGGGCGCACTGCCAGGCAGCGCTCGCCGGGCGGCGCGTGTTCGCGATGAGCACGCGCGCGAGCCGGCGTCACGACCGGGTGGATTTCCAGCCCGGCGATGCGTTGCTGTTCGGTCCGGAGAGCCGGGGCCTGCCCGAGGAGGTCCTGCGCGACTTCGCGCCCGAGCGGCGGGTGCGCATCCCGATGCGCCCGACCAATCGCAGCGTCAATCTGTCGAACGCGGTGGCGGTGGTGGTGTACGAGGGCTGGCGCCAGCACGACTTCGCCGGCGCGGCCGCGCAGGGCGACTGAGCTGCGAGCGCGGGGCGGCCGCGGGCGCGGCGGCTCACTCCTCGCGCGGATCGCGCGCGAGCAGGCGTTCGACCGCGCCGCGCGCGTCGAGGCCGTGGTGGAGGAGGGCGTCGATGGCCTCGCAGATCGGCATCTCGACGCCGTGCCGGCGCGCGATCCCGACCACCTCGCGTGCGGTCGACACGCCTTCGGCGACATGGCCGAGCTCGCGCAGGATGTCGGCCAGGCCCTTGCCTTCGGCCAGCGCGAGGCCGACGCGGCGGTTGCGCGAGAGGTCGCCGGTGCAGGTGAGGATGAGGTCGCCCATGCCGGCCAGGCCCATCAGGGTCTCGCCGCGCGCACCGAGCGCGCGCGCCAGGCGGGCAATCTCGGCGAGGCCGCGGGTGATCAGCGCGGCGCGCGCGTTGAGCCCGAAGCCCATGCCGTCGGAGACCCCGGCAGCGATCGCCATGACGTTCTTGACCGCGCCGCCGACCTCGCAGCCGACGAGGTCGGTGTTGGCGTAGATGCGCAGGCGCGGCTGGTGCAGCACGCCCACCCAGTGGCGGGCGAAGTCGGCGTCGTGCGCGGCGAGCGCGATCGCGGCGGGCAGGCCGCGCGCGACCTCGGCGGCGAAGCTCGGGCCGGTGAGCACGCCGCTGGCGGCCCCGGCGCCGCACTCCTCGGCGACGATCTCGTGCGGCAGCTTGCCGGTGCCGGCCTCGAAGCCCTTGCACGCCCACAGCAGGGCACGCCCGGGGGCGAGCCGGCGCAGCTCGCGCACCGTGGTGCGCAGGCCGGCGAGCGGAGTGACGACCAGGTGCAGGTCGGCCGCGACGGTGGCGCGCGCGAAGTCGGGCTCGACCGCGAGCGCGTCGCGCAGGCGCACGCCGCGCAGGTAGCGGGTGTTCTCGTGGATGCGGGCGATCTCGGCGAGCTGGTCGTGGTCGCGGCCCCACAGCACCACGTCATGGCTGGCGGAGAAGGCCTGGGCGAGCGCGGTGCCCCAGGCGCCCGCGCCGAACACGGCGATGCGGCAGCGGCTCACAGTCCCCATACCTCGCTGGCGCGCACGAAGCCCTCGAAGCCTTCGACGTGGCGCACGCGCGCCCAGCCCTGGCTGGCGGGTTCGAGCAGCTCGAGGACGACGTGGCGCGTGGCCTCGAAGGCGGGCGCGGCCGACTCTGCCGGCGCGCGGCGCACAAGGGCGCGTTCCGCGGTGACGATGACCATCCGGCGTGCGCTGAGCGCGCTGCCCTCGACCCAGGCGAGGCCGCCCTCGGGGTCGCGCACGCGCAGCCAGCCGTCCTCGCGCACGACGATCTCGACCGGCGTGCCCGGACGCAGGCGGTATAACGCCTCGGCCTCCGCCGCGGGCTGCGCGCGCAGCAAGGCCGCAGCACCGACGGAGCGGTATTCGATCGCCTGCGCGGCGACCGGGAGCGCCGCGCCGCCCAGGGTGGCGAGCGCGGCAAGGTTCAGGAGCGCGCGCCCGAGCGGCGCCGGCAGGGTTTGCGGGGACGGACGGCGCGCGCGCTTCATGCGGGAAGCCTCACTGGATGGGCACTTCGCCGGTGGCCTGTTCCACAGCCTGCTGGATGGCCTGCTGGCGCTGCGACTGGTAGAGCGATTCGAAATTGACCGGCGACAGCAGCACCGGCTG
>JAGVSZ010000457.1 GCA_019137045.1 Betaproteobacteria bacterium | reverse complement strand
CAAGGCCTCCCCGCCGCCGGCGGCCGCAGCGAAGGCTGCGCCGTCGCCCGCCCGCGACCCGTCCGGGGCGGACACGCCGAAGCCCGCCGCGAAGGGCGACGCGGTCGCGCGCGCCGCGCCGGCGGCGAAGGGCGCCGATGCGAAGCGCGCAGAGGCGATCCTCAACGCCGAGACGTTCGTCCTGCAGCTCGGCGTGTTCGCCGAGAAGGACAACGCCGCCAAGCTCGAGGCGCGGCTCGCGAAGGCCGGCGTCAAGCACTACACGGAGAGCGTCACGGTCGCCGGCAAGGAGCAGACGCGGGTGCGGGCCGGCCCGTACCCGACCCGTGAGGCGGCCGAGCAGGCGCGCGAGAAGCTGCGCGGCATGGGCTTCGGGCCCGGTCCGGTGATCGCGCGGCAATGACCTGGTTCGACTACGCCGTCCTCGCCGTGCTCGCCCTGTCCGCGCTGATCGGGCTCTGGCGCGGCTTCGTGCGCGAGGTGTTCGCGCTCGGCGCCTGGGTCGTCGCGACGTTCGCCGCGCTCACGTTCGGCGGCCCTGCCGGCGAATGGCTGCCCGCCGCCTCCGCGACGCCGTTCGCGCGCGGGCTGGCCGCGGGCGTCGCGATCTTCGTCGTGGTGCTGATCGTCGGCGGCCTCACCGGCGTGCTCCTCGCGAAGGCGCTGCGCGTGGCGGGATTCGGTCTCGCGGACCGCACGCTCGGCGGCGTCTTCGGACTGGCGCGCGGCGCGCTCATCTGCCTGCTCGCGGTGCTCGTCGCCGGCCTCACCGTGCTGCCGAAGGAGCCGTTCTGGCGCGAGGCGACCCTGAGCGGGCCGCTGGAGACCGCCGTGGTGGCGCTGAAACCCCATCTGCCCCCGCCGCTCGCCGCGCGGGTGCGCTACGAACGGTGAGGTGATCCCATGTGCGGAATCGTAGGCGCAGTCGCGCAGACGCCGGTGAACCAGCTGCTCTACGACGCGCTGCTGCTGGTGCAGCACCGCGGGCAGGACGCGGCCGGGATCGTCACGAGCGACGGCCAGCGGCTGCACATGCACAAGGGTCCCGGCCTGGTGCGCGACGTCTTCCGCACGCGCGACATGCGCTCGCTGCCCGGGCACCTCGGCATCGCCCACTGCCGCTATCCCACCGCGGGCTCGGCGTTCTCCGGCGGCGAGGCGCAGCCGTTCTACGTGAACTCGCCCTTCGGGATCGTCCTCGGCCACAACGGCAACCTCACCAACGCCGAGCAGCTCAAGCAGGAGATGTTCCGCACCGACCTGCGGCACATCAACACCAACTCGGACTCCGAGGTCCTGCTCAACGTGCTCGCGCACGAGCTCGAGCAGGCCGCGCGCGGCCCGCGTCTCGAGCCCGAGGCGATCTTCGCCGCCGTGGCGAGCGTGCACCGGCGTTGCCGCGGCGCATACGCGGTGGTCGCCATGATCGCCGGTGCGGGCGTGCTCGCCTTCCGCGACCCGTACGGCATCCGGCCGCTCGTCGTGGGGCGCAACGACGCCGCGGGCGGCACCGAGTGGATCGTGGCGTCCGAGAGCGTCGTGATCGACTCGCTCGGTTTCGCGCTCGTGCGCGACGTGGCGCCCGGCGAGGCAATCCTCTTCGACGAGGGCGGCAACTTCCACAGCCGGCAGTGCGCGAGCGCGCCCACGCTCTCGCCCTGCATCTTCGAGTACGTGTACCTCGCGCGCCCGGACTCGCTGATGGACGGGGTGTCGGTGTACGAGGCGCGCCTGCGCATGGGCGAGCGGCTCGCCGACAAGATCGGGCGCCAGTACCGCCACCTCGACATCGACGTCGTGATCCCGGTGCCCGACACGAGCCGCCCGTCCGCGCTGCAGCTCGCGACCCGGCTGGGCGTGACCTACCGCGAGGGGTTCGTCCGCAACCGGTACGTCGGTCGCACCTTCATCATGCCCGGCCAGACGATCCGCAAGAAGTCGGTGCGGCAGAAGCTGAGCGCGATCTCGCTCGAGTTCCGGGACAAGAACGTGCTGATCGTCGACGACTCGATCGTGCGCGGAACGACCGGCCGCGAGATCGTGCAGATGGCGCGCGAGTCCGGCGCCAACAAGGTGTTCTTCGCGTCCTCGGCCCCGCCGGTGCGCTTTCCCAACGTCTACGGCATCGACATGCCGACGCGCGCGGAGCTGATCGCCACCGGGCGCACCGAGGAGGAGATCGCCGCGGTGCTCGGCGCCGATGCGGTGATCTACCAGGACCTCGATGCGCTGCGCGCGGCCGTGCGGCAGACGAACCCGGCGCTGCGGCACTTCGAGACCTCGTGCTTCGACGGCAACTACATCACCGGCGACGTGACCTCCGAGTACCTGGCCGCGGTCGAGCACCGCCGCGACGACCGGCGGCAGGAAGACCCCGACGACGCCGACGCCGTTTCCGCGGACATCAACCAGACCGCCTGAACGGCGCGCGGGCGCCGCTTGACCGCCGCCGACCGACCCGGTAAGGTGGGTACCTGCGCCGATTTGAAGCACAGCTTGCGGGCGCCCGCGGTCCTGCGGACATCGATCCCGGGACACCGCGCGACAAACAAATCCGGCTAAAGCGTGGGCAACCCGCTTTGCGCCGCGCAGGCCAAAGCGGGTTTTGCTTTTCCGGCGGACGTCACGAGCATGAGCGAACAGTTCGATTTCGACACCCAGGCCGTCCGGGCCGGGATCCAGCGCAGCGCGTTCAACGAGCACTCCGAGGCGCTCTACCTGACCTCGAGCTTCGTGTTCCGGGACGCGGCGCAGGCCGCCGCGCGCTTCTCCAACGAGGAGCCGGGCTACGTCTATTCGCGCTTCAGCAACCCGACGGTCACCGCGTTCCAGGAGCGGCTGGCCGCCCTCGAGGGCGGCGAGGCCTGCGTCGCCACCGCCTCGGGCATGTCCGCGATCCTCGCCTGCGCGATGGGGCTGCTGAAGAGCGGCGACCACATCGTGTCCTCCTCGAGCATCTTCGGCGCGACGGTGCAGCTCTTCGCCACCGTGCTCGGCCGGTTCGGCGTCGACACGACCTTCGTCGCCGGGGCGGATCCGAGCGCGTGGACGCGTGCGCTCCGGCCGACGACGCGCCTCATGTTTCTCGAGACCCCGTCCAACCCGCTCACCGAGGTCGCCGACATCGGCGCGCTCGCGGCGATCGCCCGGCGCGCGGGCGCCGTCCTCGCGGTGGACAACTGCTTCTGCACTCCGGCGCTGCAGCGGCCGCTCGCGCTCGGCGCCGACCTCGTCATCCATTCGGCCACGAAGTACCTGGACGGCCAGGGGCGCGTCCTCGGCGGCGCGGTGGTCGGCCGGCGCGACCTCGTGCTGGACGGGGTGTTCCCCTTCCTGCGCACCGCCGGGCCGAGCCTCTCGCCGTTCAACGCCTGGGTGCTGCTGAAGGGGCTCGAGACCCTGCGCATCCGCATGGAAGCGCAGTCGCAGCGCGCGCTCGCGCTCGCGCGCTGGGTGGAGGCGCATCCGCGCGTCGAGCGCGTCTACTACCCCGGCCTCGCCTCGCACCCGCAGCACGCGCTCGCGCAGCGGCAGCAGTCGGCGGGCGGAGCGATCGTCTCCTTCGACGTGCGCGGCGGGCGCGCCGCCGCGTGGCGGGTGATCGACTCGACGCGCCTGCTCTCGATCACCGCCAACCTCGGCGACACGAAGAGCACGATCACCCATCCGGCCAGCACCACGCACGGCCGCATCAGCGCCGAGGCGCGTGCGGCCGCCGGGATCGGCGAGGGGCTGGTCCGGGTCGCGGTCGGGCTCGAGTCGGTCGCGGACCTCGAGGCCGACCTCGCGCGCGGCCTTGACGGCTAGCTCGCGCGCCTCACTCGAGGTCGACGCTCGCGCACCCGCGGGCGTCGCAGCGCAGGTAGCTCGCGCGCCGGTACCAGTCGGCGAGCACCCAGCGCTCGCACCTCTGCCCGTCGACCTCGTGCGCGTGGCGGCCCGGACGATGGGTGTGCCCGTGGACGAGCCGCGGATAGCCGTGCGCACGCAGCGCCGCCTCGACCGCGGGCAGGGCGACGTCCATGATCTCCTGCGGTTTCGCGTCCTTCTCGGTTTCGCTCACCGAGCGCAGCCCGCCCGCGATCGCGCAGCGCAGGGCGCGCGGCAGCGCGAGGAACGTGCGCACGACGGCCGGGCGCCTGACGCGCGCGCGATAGCGCTGGTAGCGGACGTCGTCGGTGCACAGGGTGTCGCCGTGGACGAGCAGCGTGCGGGCGCCGAAGAACTCGCGCACGGTCGGGTCGTGGAGGAGCTGCAGGCCCGCGCGCGCGGCGACCCGCCCGCTCAGCAGGAAATCGCGGTTGCCGTGGAGCAGCGCCACCTCCACGCCGGAGGCCGCGAGGGCGCCGAGCGCGCCGAGCACCGGCCGGTTGAAGGGGTCGTCCGCGTCGTCGTCGCCGAGCCAGTGGTCGAAGAGATCGCCGAGGATGAAGAGCGCCGCGGCGTCCCGCGCCTCCTCGCCGACGAAGCGCAGGAACCGGGCGGCCATGGCCGGCCGCGCGGGCGCCAGGTGCACGTCGGAGACGAAGAGCGCCGGGCGGTCCACGGCGACCCCGGGACGGCGCGGCCCGCCTAGGCGACTTCGGCCCGCTCGATCAGCACGTCCTGCTGCGGCACGTCCTGGTGCATGCCGCTGCGGCCGGTCTGCACCGCCTTGATCCGGTCGACCACGTCCTGACCTTCGGTCACCTTGCCGAACACGCAGTAGCCCCAGCCCTGCGGCGTCGGGGCGGTGTGGTTGAGGAAGTCGTTGTCCTTCACGTTGATGAAGAACTGGGCGGTGGCCGAGTGCGGATCGCCGGTGCGCGCCATCGCGATCGTGTAACGGTCGTTCTTCAGGCCGTTCGCCGCCTCGTTCTTGATCGGCGCCCGCGTCGGCTTCTGCTTCATGCCGGGCTCGAAGCCGCCGCCCTGGACCATGAAGCCGTCGATGACGCGGTGGAAGATCGTGTTGGCGTAGTGGCCGCTCTCGACGTAGCCGAGGAAGTTCTTGACGGTTTCCGGCGCCTTTGCGGCGTCGAGCTCGAGCGCGATGACGCCATAGTTCGTGTGCAGCTTGACCATGGGAATCCTTCTACTTGGCGGGGAGAATGGTGGCGGACTCGATCACTACCGGCTCGCGCGGGACGTTCTGGTGCGGGCCCGCGCTGCCGGTCGGGGCTTTCGCGATCCGGTCCACGATGTCCATGCCGGAGACGACCTTGCCGAAGACGGTGTAGCCGTAGCCCTGCGGCGTGGGTTCCCGGGAGTTGAGGAAGTCGTTGTTCTTCACGTTGATGAAGAACTGCGCGCTCGCCGAGTGCGGGTCGGGCGTGCGCGCCATCGCGATCGTGCCGTAGTCGTTCTTCAGCCCGTTGGCGGCCTCGCTCTCGATCGTCGCGCGGGTCGGCTTCTGCCGCATGTCCTTGTCGAACCCGCCGCCCTGGATCATGAAGCCGTCGATCACCCGGTGGAACACCGTGCCGTTGTAGTGCCCGTCCTTCACGTACTGGAGGAAGTTCGCCACCGTCTTCGGCGCCTTCGCCTGGTTCAGCTCGATGACGATCGTTCCGCGGTTGGTCTTCAGCTCGACGCGCGGGTCGGCGGCGAGCGCCGGCTGGGCGCCGAGGGCGGTGAGAGCGAGGAGGGCGAGCAGCTTGCGCAAGGCGGTTCCTTTCGTCTGGAGGGGGGTCACTGTAGCGCCGCGGCGGGGCGCGCCGGCGGCGTGTAGCGGGTGAGCTGGCGCGCCAGCTTCAGCTTGACGGGCGCCGTGCGATTGCGGGCGTCCAGCTGTGCCGCCCGCTCGTATGCGTGCGCCGCGAGCTGCGCGTAGACGTCGCCGAGGTTCTCGTAGGCGGTGGCGGAATCGGGCTTGACGCGGATCGCCATCTCGAGGTTCTCGCGCGCGCGCTCGTAGTCGCCGCGCGCCGCGTACAGGACGGCGAGGTTGTTGTACGGCTCGGGCAGCTCGGGATAGTCCTGGGTGAGGGCGCGGAAGACCGCCAACGCCTCGTCCGGGCGCGCGAGTTCGGTCAGGATCACGCCGCGCAGGAAGCGGCCGTCGGCGTCCTGCGGCCGCGCGGCGAGGTGCTTGTCCACGAGCGGGAGCGCCGCGCGCGGATCGCCGGAGCGCAGCGCGGCGCGCGCGGCGCGCAGGTCGTCGTCCTGCGCGTTCGCCGCAGCGGCGAGCACGGCGAAGGCGAGCGCGACGATGGGCGCGAGACGCATAGTGGGATATACTGCGGCGCTCTCTTAAGACGTTGAATTCTAGCAAGAAGCCCTCGCGATAGACAGCGACGAGACCGCTCGTCCGGCGCCGCGCGCCGCCGCTGCCGACATGCTCAGGCTCTACAACACGCTGACGCGCAGCAAGCAGGACTTCGTCCCGATCGAGCCGGGGCGGGTGCGCATGTACGTCTGCGGCATGACGGTCTACGACTACTGCCACGTCGGGCACGCGCGGGTGATGGTGGTGTTCGACGTCGTGCAGCGCTGGCTGCGTGCAAGCGGCTATGCGCTCACCTACGTGCGCAACATCACCGACATCGACGACAAGATCATCAAGCGCGCGGCCGAGAAGGGCGTGGCGATCGGCGCGCTGACCGAGGAGTTCATCGGCGCCATGCACGAGGACGAGCGCGCGCTCGGCGTCCAGCCCCCGGACTACGAGCCGCGCGCGACCGAATACGTGCCGCAGATGCTCGCCATGATCGGGGCCCTCGAAGCCCACGGGCTCGCCTACCGCGCCGCGGGCGGCGACGTGAACTTCGCCGTGCGCAAGTTCCCGGGGTACGGGAAGCTCTCCGGGAAGTCGCTCGACGAGCTGCGTGCGGGTGAGCGCGTGGAGGTCGACCGCGACAAGCAGGACCCGCTCGACTTCGTGCTCTGGAAGCGCGCGAAGACCGGCGAGCCGGAATGGGCCTCGCCGTACGGGGGCGGGCGGCCGGGCTGGCACATCGAGTGCTCCGCGATGTCGGCGTCGCTGCTCGGGAAGCACTTCGACATCCACGGCGGCGGCGAGGACCTGCAGTTCCCGCACCACGAGAACGAGATCGCGCAGTCCGAGGGCGCGCACGGCGGGACGTTCGTGAACTACTGGATGCACAACGGCTTCGTGCGCGTCGACGACGAAAAGATGTCCAAGTCGCTCGGCAACTTCTTCACCATCCGCGCGGTGCTGGCGAAGTACGACCCGGAGGTGGTGCGCTTCTTCATCCTGCGCGCCCACTACCGGAGTCCCCTGAACTACTCCGACAAGCACCTCGAGGAGGCGAAGAGCGGGCTTGCGCGCCTGTACACCGCGCTGAAGGCGGCGCCCGCCGTCGGCTCCCCGATCGACTGGCAGGACGCGCGCGCGGCGCAGTTCCGGGCGGCGATGGACGACGACTTCAATACTCCCGAGGCGATCGCGGTGCTGTTCGAGCTGGCGAACGAGGCGAACAAGCCGGGCGGAGCGGGGGCGGCGGGACTGCTGCAGCAGCTCGGCGGCGTGCTCGGCCTGCTCGGGCGGCCGGCCGAGGCGTTCCTGCAGGGCGCGCTGCCCGAGGGCTGGACGGCAGCGCGGATCGAGCAAGGCATCGCGGCGCGCGCCGCCGCGAAGAAGGCGAAGGACTACGCGGAGGCCGACCGCATCCGCAAGGCGCTCCTGGAGGCCGGGATCGCGCTCGAGGACGGCCCGCAGGGCACGACCTGGCGGCGCGCTTAGGCGGCGCGCCCCGCGCAGAAAAGAAAACGGGCGCCCGGGCGCCCGTTTCCGTGTGTTGCGGCCCGGTCAGTCCTTGAACGCTAGGTCGTGCCCGAGGATCGTCAGCCCGACGAAGCTGCTGCCGTTGTGGTTGGTCGGGGTGAAGCTCACGATGTACCCGCCGAGGTCGTAGCTCTGGATCGAATCGAGGGCGACGAGCAGCTTCTCGCGCGTGAGCTGCGGGCCGGCGCGGCGGATGCCTTCGACCAGCACCTTCATCGCGATGTACGACTCGAGCGACTGGTAGGAAAAGCTCTTCTTGCCGGTCAGCTTCTCCGCGGCATCCTGGTACTCCTTGACGATCGGGATCGAGCGCTTGGAGACCGTCGGCACGACCTGCGTCATGGCCACGCCGAGCCCCTCGGCCCCGAGCGCGCCCGCGAGCGCGGTGGAGCCGGGGAACGAGTTGCTGATGAACTGGGCGCCCGAGCCCTGCTTGCGCGCGAGCTTGACGAAGTCCGCGGCGTGCTTGTAGAGCGTCGTGGTGATGATCACGTCGGGGTTGGCCTGCAGGACCTTGGCGACCTCCTTGCTGATGTCGGCCTGCGTGCGCTGCAACGGGGCCACCGCCACCACGGTCAGGTTGCGCGACTTCAGCGCGCGCTCGACGGCGCCCAGGTTGGCCTTCCCGACCGCGTCCTCGTAGTGCACGATCGCGAAGCGCTTGATGCCGAAGGTGGTGTAGTGATCGACCACCTTCTCCATCTCGTCGGCGTAGCTCGCGCGATGGTTGAAGACGAAACGGTTGAAGACGCGCATCGGGTCGGCGCCGGTGAAGGGCGCGACGAACGCGATGCGCGCCGCCTCGACGTGCGGCAGTGCCGGGCGGCTGAGCGTGGCGCTGCCGTAGCCGTAGAGCGCGATCACGCCCTGGTCGATGAGCGTCTTGGTGTTCGCTTCCGATTTCTTCGTGTCGTTCGCGTCGTCGAGCGACACGAGCTCGATCTTGCGGCCGTTCACCCCGCCCGCCTCGTTCACCTTCTTGAGGTACGCGAGCGCCCCCTCCCGGATGTCCTCGCCGAGGTCCTTGTTGATGCCGCTGAGCGGCACCGACTGGCCGATGACGATCGGACCGCTTGAGTCGGGTTTCTGGGCCAGCACGGGCAGCGCGAAGGCGGTGGCGAGCGCTGCGGCAACGAACGTTCTGCGATGCATCATCGGGCTCCCTGGGGACCGGGTCAGGTCAAGCGCAAAGAATCGGGGCTAACCCCCGATGGGTCCAGGAAGAATTGCCGATCCCGGGGGTGCGCGCAAGGGTCGGCGCCCACAGGGTGGAATACTCACGCGACCGCTTCCGGAACGGCGAACGAGAGCGGAGGATGCCCGCTGCGCGCCCGGTCCGCGATGACCTGGTAGGCCGCTTCGAGCTGCCGGACGCGCCGCCGGGCGTCGAACAGCGGACTCGCGGCGCGGGACGCCGCCAGTCTGGCGCGGATCGCCGCCCGCTGCGTCGGGTCGGCCGCGAGGCGGATCGCGGCGGCGACGTACGCTTCGGTCCCGACCACCGCCAGCTCGGGCACGCCGGCGAGCGCCAGCATGCCGGCGGCGGTGCGGGCCACCGGCGAGCTCCCGTGGCGCGTGACCACCGGCACGCCCGCCCAGAGCGCGTCGCAGGCGCCGGTGATCGCGCCCCAGTCGAACGCGTCCAGGAACACGTCGGCGTGCGCGAGGCGCGCGAGATGGGCGGCGAGCGGCGCGCGCGGCGCGAAGCGCAGGCGCTCGGGCGCGACGCCGGCCCCC
>JAGVSZ010000102.1 GCA_019137045.1 Betaproteobacteria bacterium | reverse complement strand
GCTCGATCGAGGCGGGCGGGACCTGCGTCGTCTCGGCCTTGCGCCACGCCACGTCGACGAGCGCCGCGGCGAGGAGCGCGGCGAGCATCGCGAACGCGAGCGCGCGCCGGGCGAGCGCCGCGCGGCCGGCCGCCGGCCAGCGGATCGCGCTCGCCGCCCCCGCCACCGCGAGGGAGGCGAGGAGCGCGGGCCACACCATCCGGTTCTCGGTCGCGCGCGCGCTCGCGAGCGCGAGGAAGAGCAGCGCGATCGCGGCCGCGGTCGGCGCGCGGCCGGTCCCCCATCCGGCGGGGGCGGGTGCGCGCAGGAGCAGGATCAGCGGCGCGGCGATCACGACGTGCGTCGACCAGGTCCCGACGCCGTGGTGCGCCGCCTGCATCGCCTGCTCGCTCCAGGGGCTCGCGGTGAGCCGCACGACGATCGAAGCCGCCGCCAGCGCCGCGAACGCGGCGAGCACGGTCGCCACGTAGCGCCGGAACACGACGGTCTCGCGCAGCGACAGCATGACCGCGGCCGCCCCGATCGCGAGCGCGGCGACCTCGGTCCACACCTCGCCCGCGGAGAGACGCGGATGGACCGACCACGCGATCGACGACGCCGACCAGGCGGCCCACGCGAGGAACGCCGCGGCGGCCGCGCGCGCGGGGCGCGAGAGCGCGGCGTCCGAGCGCGCGTCGGCGCGCAGCAGGAGCGCGAGGGCGACGAGCGCCATCGCGCCGAACACGGTCGACCGCACGACGAGCGCGAGGTTGGTCTGCAGCAGCACGAGGTAGGCCGCGCCCAGGATCGCGAGCGCGTCCTTGAGCCGCGGCGTGGCGATCATTCGCGCGCGCCTCCCGGGGCGAGCGCGATGTCGAGCGCGGCGAGCACGTCCCCGGGCGCGATCCGGCGTACGTCGTCGCGCTCCCCGACGAGCGGCACGTGGACGAGACCCGGATTCGGCGAGCGGGCGCGCGCCTTGAGCAGCCCCTGGCGCGGATCGGACCACAGCGAGACGACGGTGATCGGGAACGCGGCGTCGAGGAAGTAGACGGCGTTGAGCACGCCCCCGTCGGGGGCGACGAGCGCGGCGCAGCGCTTGCGCACGAGCGCGAGCATGGCGAGGAAGCCGGTGCGGCCTCGGAGGTCGATCACGTTCGGCGCGGCGAGCGGCGGGTCGCGGCCCTGGCCCAGGAGCACGAAGCGGACGTCGTGGCGACGCGCGGTCTCCCGGAACAGCGCGAGCCACGCGTCGGCGGGCCAGTCCTTGACGTAGTCGTAGTGGCGGGCGGTCTCGGTGCTGGCGTGCACGGCGATCCAGGGGCGCGGATCACCGGCGTCGACCAGGGGGTCGGACAGCGCGTCGTACGCCGGGTTCCAACGGAGGCGCGGCGGCGAGGGGCGGCGCGCGGACGCGAGCCAGCGCGTGGCATCGGGCGCGTCGATCGCGAGCGCGCCTGCGCGAGGGTCGGCGGGGAGGCGCGCGCAGGCCTCGACGGCGGACGTGCGGTCGCCGCGCGCGAGGCCGGGTACGACGTGCACGGTGCGCGCGTCGGTCAGTCGGAACGGCTCCTCGAGGTCGGCGCGCGTCACGACCTCGATCGACACGCCCGGGATCCGCTCGCCCGCGCGCGCGAACATCGGCGTGAGTCCCAGCGCGATGTCGCCGAGCCCGCGGTTCCAGAAGAACACGACGCGGTCCCGGCGCTCCCGGGCGCCGCGGGCGAGCGCGCGCTCGTAGGGGTCGCCCGCGAGGCGGTCGCCGATCGCGCGGAGGCGCCGCGTGAGCGCGCTCATCGGTCGACCTCCCCCGGGCTCGCCGCGGGAGTGATCCCCCCGGCGCGAACTTCGTTCGCTTCCCCCCGGGGGGCAGCGTGTCCTCGGGGCGGCCCAGCGGACACGGTGGCTTCGCGCGCCCCCTTTTGGAGGAGGGGGCGAGCGCCTCGGGACGCGGCGTTCGCAGGGAGCAGGGGCCCCGTTCGCTGGCGAACGGGGATGCGACCGGCCGCGAATCGCCGCGAGGCGGCCGACGCTCCGAGCGTCGCATGACGTCGACGGTTCGAGGAGGCCGCGGCGTTCGCAGGGAGCAGGGGCCCCGTTCGCTCGCGAACGGGGATGCG
>JAGVSZ010000042.1 GCA_019137045.1 Betaproteobacteria bacterium | reverse complement strand
GGCGCCGCGCGGCAGACCGAGATCGCCCGCTACCAGGTCGCGCTCGGCAACCTCGACGGCGCGGTCTACAGCCTCGACAAGGCGCTCGCGGGCAACCCGGAGTACCTGCCCGCGCAGGCGCTGATGACCGAGGTGGCGATCGGCCGGCGCGACTTCGCGCAGGCCGAGACGCGCGCCAAGGCGATCGTGCAGCGCTACCCGCAGCGCGCGGTCGGCTACCGGCTGGCGGCGGACGTCGCGCACGCGCGCGGCAGGGAGGCCGAAGCGCTCGCCGGATACCGGGCCGCGCACGCGAAGGAGCCGACGACCGCGAGCGCGATCCGCGCGTACCGCGCCCTGCTGCGGGCGGGAAACGCGGCGCAGGCGGCCGAGTTCATGGAGGGATGGGTGAAGGGCCACGCGGACGACCTGCTCGCCCTGCGCGCCCTGGCCGACGGCTACCTGCAGGCGAAGAACTACGCCGCGGCACGCGCGCGCTACGAGCGCCTGCTGCAACGGCGGGGCGAGGACGCGTACGCGCTGAACAACCTTGCGAACGTGCTGCTCCAGCTGGGCGACCGCGGCGCGCTCGCGCCGGCCGAGCGCGCGCACGCGCTGGCGCCGCAGGATGCGGCCGTCCAGGACACGCTCGGCTGGGTGCTGGTGCAGCAGGGGCAGCTCGAGCGCGGGCTGCGGCACCTGCGCGAGGCGCGGTTGCGCGAGCCGGGCAACCCGGAGATCCGCTACCACCTCGCCGCCGCGCTGGCGCGGGCGGGGCGGCCGGGCGAGGCGCGCGCGGAGCTCGAGCAGGCGCTGAAGAGCGACCGGCCGTTCGACGGCGCCGCGGACGCGCGGCGCCTGCTGGGCGAGCTCCCGCGCTCGTAGAGGCCTGTCACAGTCGGGCGTCGGACCGCCTTACAGACGGTCCGCGACGGCCCCTCGGCGTGATTACAAATCGCTGTTTCTACAGCGACTTTCCAGTCGGTATGCGAATTGCTACGAGTCGGGTGGCAACGACTCGATGCAAGGCAGTGTTGACAATGCGCAGACCCGACCGACTCGCACTTCTCGGCCTCGCGGCGGCAGCCGCGGCCTTCGGCACTCCCGCTTCCGCGGCGACCACCACGTGGAACTTCAACGCCGGGTCGCCCACCTGCTCGATGAGCGGCTCGGGCGACGGGCTGTCGCGCAACTGCGGCCCTGGGCCGACCGTCACCGCGACCGGCTGGGCCAACACCGGCGGCGCGTCGAACACGCTGCTCGAGCAGGCCTACCTGCCGCTGTGGGGCGGCGGGCTCGGGGTGGAGAACCGCGACCGCCCGGGCGGTCCGGGCGACGGACGGGACGACACCGAGAACTCGGGGTCGAACGGCGAGCACGCGATCGACAACGAGGACCGCAAGGACGCGGTCCTGCTGTCGTTCTCGGCGCCGGTGATGCTGACCGACATCCAGATCGGCTGGAAGGGCACGGGCTCGGACATGACCGTGCTCGCCTTCACCGGCGGCGACGGGGGGGCGGGCTGCGCCGCGATCGCCGGGCAGACCTACGCCGCGCTCACCACCTGCGGCTGGAACTTCGTGCGGCACATCGGGAACGTGCCGACCGGCACGTCCCAGTCGATCAACAACGCGTCGGTGTACTCAGCACCATCGCGACCGGGTCCGCGACCAACGTGCAGACGATCGGCACGCTCGGCTCCGCGAGCGACCACGTGAAGCTCCTCTCCGTGACCGGCGACCCGAACGGGCGCGTGCCGGAGCCGGGAACGGCGGCGCTGCTGGGGATCGCCGCGCTGGGCTTCTGGCGGTTGCGGCGCAAGGGCTGACTCGACCCGCCTCCACGCGACGCCGACCGGTGACCCGGTCGGCGTTTTTCGTTCCGGCGCGCCGTTCGAAGCACGCACCCCGGCCGCAGCGCCGTCCCTTCCACCCGTAGCCGACGAAGCTGGCCCGCGCCGCCGCGGGGATCCCGGGCAGAACGGCGGCGCCCCATCCGAGCGGCCCTGTCTTGACGACGGAGTCGTCATTTATCATGACATTTGACGAGAATGGCGACGAGAGCGGCGTCCCCCGCAGCATCTCCGGCCATCGCACGCAAGCTGCGGCGCGGCGGCGTGAACCTGCTCGGCGGCCGCGCCCGTACGCGCTACCTGCACCCGCTGAGCTGGCGCGAGCTGGGCACGCGGTTCGACCTCGGCCGCGCGCTCGCGGGCGGCCTGCTGCCGTCGATCTACTTCTCCGACGACGCCCGGGCCGACCTCGACGCCTACACCGGGACCTACCTGCAGCAGGAGATCGTGGCCGAAGGCGCGACCCGGAACGTCTCGGCCTTCAGCCGCTTCCTGCGCGTGGCCGCCCTCTGCAACGCGACGATGGTCAACTTCACCAACGTCGCGAACGACGCGCAGGTGCCGCGCACCACGGTCTACGAGTACTTCGAGATCCTCGAGGACACCCTGCTGCTGCACGAGGTGCCCGCCTGGAAGGCGTCGGTGAAGCGCAGGCCGCTCGTCTCGTCGAAGCACTACTGCTTCGACGTCGGCGTGGCCTCCGCGCTGCAGGGCCGCCGCGTGAGCCCCGGGACCCCGGAGTTCGGCGCCGCGTTCGAGACCTGGCTGCTGCACGAGCTGGTCTGCCACCGCGACTACGTTTCGGGCACGCCGGTCCGGTACTGGCGCGCCGCGTCGGGATTCGAGGTGGACTTCATCCTCGGCGACCACACCGCGATCGACGTGAAGGCCAAGGAGACCGTCTCGGCCCAGGACCCGCGATCGCTGCGCGCGCTCGCCGAGGAGAAGAAGCTCAAGCGCTACCTGTGCGTGAGCCTCGAGCCCCGTCGCCGCGAGGTGCAGGGCGTCAGCGTGCTGCCCTACCGGGCGTTTCTCGAGGGGCTCTGGGGCGGCGAGTTCGCGCCGTGAGCGTGGCCGCCGGCGCGCGACTCGGGGTGTTGCGCCCCCGGACGGTTCTGGCCTCGGGCCAAATGAACGAGCCCTGCCGGGCGCCCCAATGAGAAACGGCCCGCGTTCGGCGGGCCGTTGCTCGAATGCTCGCGCCGGTGCGCTATCCGCGCCGGGCGGCCCTGCGCGCTCCGGCAAACCCGAGCAGAGCGATGCCGATCAGGGCGAGCGCCCCGGGCTCCGGCACGCTCAGCCGGTCGGTCGAGACCGTGAAGCCGAACTGGAGCGACGTGCTCTGGTTCTCCGGCGTCGTGAACCCGATGCATCCGGCGGGTGCGCCCGCCGCGGCGCAGGTTTGCGGCTGGAGCTGCGACAGCGCGCCCTGGACGGTCGGGAAGATGTTCACGAAGTAGGTCTGGCCATCGAAGACGAACGAATCGTTCAACAGGCCGGACGTGAGCACGAAGATGTCGCCGCACAATCCCGCCGGGCTGCCCGGCGTCGGGCAGGGATTCGAAGCGTTCGGCGTCTCCTCGAAGCGGATCGTGAACGGAAGGACGCGGACGACCGGGATGGTTTCACCCGGGAAGCTCCCCGCGGGCGGGTTCGAGGGCGTCAGGTTGACGGCGCCGCTCAATACGGCCGTCTTCAGCTCGGTGCCGTCCAGCGGGATCACGAAGTTGTTGTGCGTGATGATGCTGCTGAGGCCGATGTTCGCCGGTGCGGGAAAGCCTCCCCCGATGATCGTGTCCACCGAGAGGGGTTGCGGCGTCGGTTCGGTGATGACGAGCGAGGATCCGGGGGTGCCGCCCCAGGAAAGCGTGTCGCGCGGGAAAACGCCGCCGAACGG
>JAGVSZ010000130.1 GCA_019137045.1 Betaproteobacteria bacterium | reverse complement strand
GAGGCGGTGATCCCCGCGCGCGCCGGGCGGCGGCACGTGCTCCATCTCCTCCATCGCATGATCGAGCACCCGTCGCGCGCACGGTCGAAGGAGACCAACCTGCGCGAGTTCCTGGAGACCGCGTTCCAGGCGCTGCCGCGACGCTCGCTCGTGTTCATCGTCTCGGACTTCATCAGCGCGCCGGGCTGGGCGGCGCCGCTCGCGCACCTCGCGCAGCGCCACGAGGTGGTCGCGGTGCGCCTCTACGACCCGCTCGAGATGGCGCTGCCCGACCTGGGGCTGGTGGTCGTCCAGGACGCCGAGACCGGCGAGCAGCTGTTCGTGGACACGCACGACGCGGGCTTCCGCCGGCGCTTCGCCGCCGCCGCCGAGCTGCGCGAGCGCACGCTGCGCGCCGCGTTCCGCGACGCCGGCGTCGACGCCCTCGAGCTCGCCACCGACGAGAACCTCGTCGCGGCGATCCTGCGCTTCGCCGACCTGCGCCGGAGCCGCAGCCGGCTCGCCGGCGGTGGCGCCCTGCCGCGGCATCTCGAAGGCGCCGCATGACCTTCCTGTGGCCGGGGCTGCTCTGGCTCCTCGCCGCGGTCCCGGTGGCGGTGGCGGCGTACGTCTGGCTGCTGCGCCGGCGCAAGCGCTCGTTCGCGCGCTACGCGAACCTGGGCCTGGTCAGGGAGGCGCTGGGCGCCGCCCCGCGGCTGCGCCGGCACGTGCCGCCCGCGCTCTTCGCCGTGGCGCTGACGCTGATGCTGGCCGCGATCGCGCGGCCCGCCGCGATCGTGATGCTGCCGACCAAGCAGGAGACGATCATCCTGGCGATGGACGTGTCCGGCAGCATGCGCGCGAAGGACATCGCGCCAACGCGCCTCGCCGCGATGCAGGCGGCGGCGAGGACGTTCGTGGCGGGGCTGCCGCCGAGCGTGCGCGTCGGCGTCGTCGCCTTCGCCGGCACCGCGGCGGTCGTGCAGCAGCCCACGCAGGCGCGCGAGGACGTCATCGCCGCGATCGACCGCTTCCAGCTCCAGCGCGGCACCGCGACCGGCAGCGGGATCATCGTCGCGCTCGCCACGATCTTCCCGAACCAGGGCATCGAGGTGATCGAGCCCGGGGCGGGACGCAACGCCCCGCGCCCCGTGCCGCTGCCGGGCGGTCCGGGCCGCAAGGAGGCGGCGAAGGAGTTCACGCCGGTGCCGCCCGGCTCGCACGAGGGCGCGGCCATCATCCTGCTCACCGACGGCCAGCGCACCGCCGGCCCCGACACGATGCAGGCGGCGAAGCTGGCGGCCGACCGGGGCGTGCGCGTCTTCACCGTCGGCTTCGGGACCCCGGCGGGCGAAGTGCTGAGCTTCGAGGGCTGGTCGTTCCGGGCGCGCCTGGACGAGGAGGCGCTCAAGGCGGTCGCGAACCTCACCCGCGGCGAGTACTTCCGCGCCGGCAGCGCGGCCGATCTCGCCAAGGCCTACGAGGCGCTCAACGCGCGCATCGTATTCGAGAAGAAAGAGATGGAGATCACCGCCCTCTTCGCGGCCGCGGCCGCCGCCGTCGCGCTCGTGGCCGCGACGCTGTCGATGCTCTGGTTCGGCCGCATCCTCTGAGCCGCGCGCCGTCTGCGGGAAAGTTCACGCGCCGGGCCGGCGCGGCGCCGGCCCGCTGCGGGGCGCGTGCCATACTGACCGCCTCATGCCCGCGCGAACCGAGCCGATGAACCGGACGACCCTGCTCGCGCTGCTCGCCCTCGTGGCGGGAACGCTCGTCGCCCTCCCCGCCTCGGCGCGCTGCGTGCGCGACGTGTCGGAGTCGGGTGCCGTCGGCGTGCGCTGCTCCGATGGCGTCCGCGGTCGGCTCGCGACCGACGACATCGCGCCGGCCGCCCCGCGCGTCTCGCTGCGGTCCCCCGCCTCGCCGCTCGCCACGCGCGGCAGCGGCTCCGCGCTGGCGGGCAGCAGCGGCGGCGGCTCCGCCCTCTCGGGCGGGCCGACCGCGGCAGGGGCGTTGTCGAGCGGCGCCGGATCGCCGCGCGGCGCCTACGGCGGCGGCCGGCCGGGCGATCCGTCCGGGAGTCTCTACTCGGCCTCCCGCGACGCGGGGGCCGGCGGCGACCGGCGTCCC
>JAGVSZ010000227.1 GCA_019137045.1 Betaproteobacteria bacterium | reverse complement strand
CGGGCGACGCTGCCGCCGGGCGACCGGTGGTGGGGGCGCTCGTTCGACACGGCGGCGGGCCTGGCGCCGGACTGGCCCGACGGATCAGGGCCGCGGGTGTTCGCGTACCTGAAGGGCGAACACCCGGACGTGGCGGCCGTGCTGCGGGCGCTCGCCGCGCGCGCGTGCCGCACGCTCTGCTACCTGCCCGACGTCGCGGCGGGCAAGCCGAAGCCCGTCGAGGACGCTTCGATCCGCTACGCGGGCGCGCCCGTCAACCTCGCCTCCGCCCTGCGCGACTGCGACCTCGTCGTCTGCCACGCCGGCGGATCGACGGTGGCGCAATCGCTGCTCGCGGGGGTGCCGCTGCTCATGCTGCCGCTGCAGGGGGAGCAGGGACTGAATGCGCTGGGCGTGGTCCGCATGCGTGCCGGCGTCGCGGCGTTTCCCGGGCCCCGACCGTTCGACTACGCGGGCGCGCTCGCGGCGCTCTTCGACGAGCGCGTCGCGCGCGACGCGGCGGCCGCGTTCGCCGCCGCGCACCGGGACTTCTCGACCGAGCGCCAGACCGCCGGGCTGTGCGACGCGATCGAGGCCGGGCTTACGCGCGCCTGATCCGCCGCGCGCCGGGATGTCAGCCGGCGAGGGCGCGCGCCGGTGCGCTTCGCCTCGGCGCCGCGGCGGCGGCCTCGATCGCGTCGCACAGGTCGAGCGTCTGCCGCTCGTGCGAGAAGCCCTCGTGGCGCCGCGCGAACGCCCGCGCGGCCTGGCGCGCCGGACCGTCGGCCACGAGCTCGCGGACGAGCGCGCCGAAGTCCACCGGTCTCGGCCTCGCGCCGACGTTGATGCACGCGCCGGTCCGCTCGACCTGGCGCGCGAGCAGGAACTGCTCGTTCTGCATCGGCAGGAGCAGGCAGGGGACGCCCGCGAGCAGCGCCTGGACCATCGTCGCGCCGCCCGCGTGGCAGACGCACAGCGACGCCTCCGCGAACGCCCGCGCGAGGTCGACCGGGCCGCGCGAGTAGCGGATCGACGGGTGGGTCACTGGAGGGGGCTTGCCCGCGGCGACGTCGGGCAGGTAGCAGAGCGTCCGGCATCCGCCTAGCGCGAGCGCATCGAGCAGCGCCGGATGGTCGGCGTAGGCGTCCTTGACGTACGCGAACACGAGCGGGCCGGCGCCCGGCGGCCATTCGGGGGGCGCGCCCGCGCCCGGCAGGTAGGTCGGGCCGTACCAGCGCTCGCCTGGCGGCAGCGCGCTCCGGCGATAGTGGTCCATTTCCGGCCACGCGCAGAGGAGTGCCCGGTCCCCGGTGAAGAGCTGTGCCGCGCGCTCGACCGGGGCGGCACCGTGGCGCCGCATGACCTCGTTCACGGCCCGCAGCACGCGCGCCTCGCTCGCTTCGAGTCGACCTTCCTCGATCGGCGCCCAATCGCGGATGTTGGGCAGGGGCGCGTCGGCGGGGGGAATCCAGAAGCCCGGCCCGACCGCGATCGCCGGCAGACCGAGCATCCGGGCGGCGACGATGGCGGTGGGCGCGTAGTCGGTGACGATGGCGTCGGCGCGCACCGAGCGCATCAGGTCCCGCCAGCCGACGACCAGCCCCTCGAGCGCGTCCGGGTCGAGGTAGCCCTGCCCCAGCAGGATCTCGGCGAGGCTCGCCGGCTTCTTGGGGACGCCCACGCTGTTGTGCAGCCAGACCGGCGCCTGCAGGCGCAGGCACGTCATGCCGGAGAGCAGCTTGTTCGGGTGGACGAGGTCGCGCAGGCCCAGCGTGACGTCGTGGCCGCGCCGGGCGAGCTCGAGCGCGAGCGGTTTCAGGCGTCCCGCGTGACCGAGCCCGCCGCCCAGCTCCCAGGCGAGGTGGAATGTCGACATCGGCGTGGCTTCGAATCGATGGCGAAGGCTAACACGGCGCGTCGCGCCGGCGCCGCGGGCGCCCGCAACGTCAGCTCGGGCCGGGGCCCCGGACGCGCCCCTTCTGCCAGAGCACGTCGGCGCGGCCCGCCGCCACGTTGAGCGCGCGCGCCACGACGAACAGCAGGTCCGACAGCCGGTTCAGGTAGCGGCGCGCCGGCTCGGTCACGGTCTCGGCGTGCGCGAGGTGGACGAGCGCGCGCTCGGCGCGCCGGCAGAC
>JAGVSZ010000325.1 GCA_019137045.1 Betaproteobacteria bacterium | reverse complement strand
CGCGGCCGGCCGGCGCGGCGCGGACTCACGCCGTGCCCGGCGAGCGCAGCGCGGAGCGCGGCGCGGGCGGGGGGAGTGAATCCCGCACGGGCGAGCGGCTCGGATTGCACCAGCCACGTCACCTCGCAACCGAGCATCGTCAGGATGAAAGCCATCTCGGTGCCGATGACGCCGCTGCCGAGCAGCGCGACGCGGCGCCCCGCCGGCGGCGGCGCGTCGAAGAGCTCGTCGCTCGTCAGCACCCGCCCCGGATGCAGCGCGAGCCCCGCGGGCACGCTGGGCGACGAGCCGGTCGCGACGACGATCGCGCCCGGCGACAGGACGCCGTGACCCGCGACCTCGACCCTCCGTCCCGGAAGCAGGGTCGCGCGCCCGCTGAGCGCGGTCACGCCGAGCCGGTCGAGGTAATCGCGGTAGCTCGCGCGCACCGCGTCCACGACGCTGCGCTGATGGCGCCAGGCCGCGCCGAGGTCGGGAGTCAGCCGGCCCGCGAGGCCGCGTTCGGCGAAGTGCGCGTTGGCCGCGACGAGCCGCGCGGTGGCGTACCAGGCCTTCTTGGGCACGCAGCCCCGGTTGAGGCAGGTGCCGCCCCACACCCCCTGCTCGACGAGCGCGACCTTCAGGCCGCGCAACGCGCCGAGCACCGCGGCACGGTAGCCGCCGGGGCCGGAGCCGATGACGACGAGGTCGGTGGTGCGACGCGCCGTCATCGCGGGATCGGTGGCCGGCGCGGGCGCGCCGGCGTGCGGCGGGGGCGGCTAGCGCAGTCCCGCGATGTAGTCCGCGACCGCTTTCATCTCCGCGTCGCTCATGCGCGCCGCCGTCATGCGCATCATCGCGTTCGGATCGTTCGCGCGCGCGCCCGAGCGGAAGGCCTGCAGCTGCGCATCGATGTAGTCGGCGAACTGCCCGGCGAGCGCCGGGAACTGGCCCGGAATTCCCTCGCCGCGGGGCCCGTGACAGCCGGCGCACGCCGCCACCCCGCGATCGGCGATGCCGGCCCGGAAGATCCGCTGGCCGAGCTCGATCGTGTTCTTGTTGCGCGCCTTTTCGGGGATCAGCTTCTGCGCGCCGAAGAAGGCGGAGACGTTGCGCGCGTCGTCCGACGACAGCGTGGCGGCGAACCCGGCCATGATCGCGCTCTCGCGCTCCGCCGGCTTGCCGCCCGCCCCGGGCTTGAAGTTCGCGAGCTGCTTGGCGAGGTAGTCGGGGTGCTGCGCGGCGAGCTTCGGATTGGCCGCTATGGTGCTGTTGCCGTCGGGCCCGTGACAGGCCGCGCACACCTGGGTGGCGATCTGCTGTCCCTTCGCTAGATCGGCCTTCGGCAGCGGCTGGGCGGCGAGCGCGGCGCCGCTCGCGAGCGCGGCGACGATGAGCGCGCAGCGGAGCTTCATGGATGGTCTTCCCCTCGTTTTTTCCCGGCGCGGCGAGTGCGGCAGTGCGCCCTGGCGAAGCTGTTATTCTAACCGCGTTCGACGCGCCGTTGCGACCGGATGTCCTTGTTTCAGAACGCAACCTATCTCGCGTCGGCCCACCGTCTCGACGAGGTCCCGGCGCCCGGCGAGCCCGAGGTCGCTTTCGCCGGCCGCTCCAACGCGGGCAAGTCGAGCGCGATCAACGCGCTCGCCAACCGCACCCGCCTCGCGTTCGTCAGCAAGACGCCCGGCCGCACCCAGCAGATCAATTTCTTTCGCCTCGCGCGCGGCGGCCTGCTGGTCGACCTGCCGGGATACGGCTACGCGAAAGTCCCGGACGCGCTTCGCCGGCACTGGGAGGAGATCCTGAGCCGGTTCCTGCAGACCCGACCGACGCTGTGCGGCCTGGTGCTGGTGATGGACGTCCGGCATCCCCTCACCGAACGCGACGAGATGATGCTGCGATGGTTTCTGCCGACCGGCCGCCCGGTGCACGTGCTGCTCACCAAGGCGGACAAGCTCACGCGACGTGAGGGAGCGCTCACACTCGAACAAGTCCGCACAAAGCTTGGAGCGTTGAGTGAACGAGCGACAGCCCAGCTCTTCGCCAGTCCCGGCCGGGCCGGCGTCGCCGAGGCCGAGCGCGTGATCGCGGGGTGGCTCGCCGCAGCCGGCGCCGGAAATAAAGAAGCCCCAAGCCAAAGGGGGAAGCCTGGGGCTAAAGGCCTTAAAGGAATTTAAGGCACCCGCTCAGGGAGGAGAAGCGGGAGACGGCCGAAGCCGTCCTCTGCTGAGAGCCTCCGCGCCGTCAAAGGTTCCGTGCCCCCGTCGGGTCGCCCGACCTGCGCGGACGCGGTAACCTGCAAAGACCTCACTGGAGTCCAAGCCATGAACCTCTACGGCAGCTACCCGGCCGTGCGCATGCGGCGCATGCGGCGCGACGACTTCACGCGCCGGATGATGCGCGAGCACCGGCTCACGACCGACGACCTCATCTACCCGGTCTTCGTGTTCGAGGGGCGCAACGCCGAGCAGCCGGTGCCGTCGATGCCCGGCGTCGTGCGGTACACGCCCGACCGGCTGCTCGCCGTCGCCGAGGACACGCTGAAGCTCGGGATCCCGACGATGGCGCTGTTTCCCGCGATCGAGCCCGCGCTCAAGACGCCGGACGGCCGCGAAGCGCTGAACCCGAAGGGCCTCATCCCGCGCACGGTCGCCGAGCTCAAGAAGCATTTTCCGGAGCTCGGCGTCATGACCGACGTCGCGCTCGACCCCTACACCAGCCACGGGCAGGACGGGCTGATCGACGACGCCGGCTACATCGTCAACGACGAGACGATCGCGGTGCTGCGCGAGCAGGCGCTGACGCAGGCGCGAGCGGGCGTGGACATCGTCGCGCCGTCGGACATGATGGACGGGCGCATCGGCGCGATCCGCGCCGCGCTGGACGAGCACCGCTTCATTCACACGCGGATCATGGCGTACTCGGCCAAGTACGCCTCGGGCTTCTACGGCCCGTTCCGCGACGCGGTCGGCTCGGCGGCGAACCTCGGCAAGGGCAACAAGCTCACCTACCAGATGGATCCGGCCAATAGCGACGAGGCGCTCTGGGAGGTCGGGCTGGACCTCCAGGAGGGCGCCGACATGGTCATGGTCAAGCCCGGAATGCCCTATCTCGACATCGTGCGGCGCGTGAAGGACGAGTTCAAGGCGCCCACGTTCGTCTACCAGGTCAGCGGCGAGTACGCGATGCTGAAAGCGGCCTTCCAGCAGGGCTGGCTCGACGAGGAGAAATGCGTGCTCGAGGCGCTGCTCGCGTTCAAGCGCGCGGGCGCCGACGGCGTGCTGACCTACTTCGCGCGCGACGCCGCGCGGCTCCTCGCCCGGATGCGGGCGTAGGCGAACGCTACTCGCGCGCAGGCTCCGCGCGCTCGAGCCGCGCCGCGCGGATCTCCTGCCGCAGCAGCCTGCCCTTGCGATCCACCGCGTGGATGCGCGCCGGCAGGAAGCTGCGCTCGCGGTCGAGCCACACGTCCATCGACGCGCCGTCCGGGTCCTGGCGATGCATGTGCAGCGCCCGGACCACACCGAGCGGCGTTTCGAGCTGCGCCTCGCCCACCGTCCGGTAGACGTAGCGATAGAGCTTGCGTCCGGTCACGATGTCGAGCGGCGCGGCGTCGGGAAGCGGGGTCAGGAAGTAGAGCTGGTGCAGCATCGACAGCGGGTCCTGCGCGCCATCCGGCAGGTCGATCAGCCGCTCCTCGCCCTTCGAAGCGAGCGCGAGCTTGTGCGCCCCCCAGTCGAAGCGCGCGGTCTCGGCACGTCCAGGCGCGCCGAGCTCTGCACGATACGCGGCCGGCTCGAGCCCTCCCGGGACGAGCGCGCCGCGCGCACGCTGCACCAGCCGGCCACCGAGACACCAGGACACGAAGCCGACCGCTTCCGCGACCGTCTCGATGCGGTACTCGCGGCCGTCCTGCGTCCAGGTGTGGACGACCTCGCCGACGGGGGAAGACTCTCCGGCGCCGTAGTAGAGGTCGAAGACGAGCGTCGCGTGTCGCAGCGGATACTCGACCGGCGGGGGCGTCTCGACGGCCGGCGGCGATTCCGCTTCGGACACGGCCGGCTGCGTCGGTGCGGCGCCGGCATCTCCGGACGCGACCGCGTCGAACGGTCCCACCGGATACTCGATCGGGACCTCGGCGGATTCGTATTGAGGCAGCACGGCCTCCTGCGCACGCGATGGCAGCTTCGCAGCCCGCGGACTCGCGCGCCGAGCCTCGGCGACTCGCTTGCGCGACTGTGCCACCGGCGCCGGCGGAGGAGGCGGCGGGGTGAGCCGGACTTCGATCGGAGGCGGTGCGGGAAACTCGCTGGTCGCCGCACCGAGCCGGAAGGGGCCGGCGCCGAACAGCGCAAGCAGATGCACTGCGACCGAGACCAGAGCGGCGGCGAGGAGGAGTCGATCGCTGCGGCGCATGCCGCAATTAACGCACGAACCGCCTAGGCGGAAAACCGCGAAACGGTTTTCCCGGGGTCGAGGCGGGCGAGGGGTGGCGACCCCGCGCGTCGCGATAACCCCCTAGCCGAAAAAGAGTGCAACCCCGTGGGCCTCGTCGGCGCCGAGCGCGAACGAGCCGTCGGGCATGGGAGCGGGCGCGAAGCCCCCGGCTGCGAGCGCGGCCGCGGCGGCGGTGCGGTCGGCGACGCGGATGAACAGCGCGGCCATGAGCGGCTCGGTCCGCGGGCTCAGGCGGATCCGCGGAAAGCGCGCCGACAGGCTGCGCGTGGTGGCGAACGCGATCGCTGCATCGCCGGTGCGCACGACCAGTCCCTCGGCAATCGGCTCGGCCGGCGTCGCCAGCAGCCGCTCGTAGGCGCGCGCCGTCCCGGCGACGTCGGCACCGACGAACGCCACCGCGGCGATCCCGGTCGCGCCGTTGGCGTGACGCTGATGCTCCGGCCGCCAGACGACCGCGCGGGTCAGGTGCTCGCAGACGAAGGCGCGCCCGCCCGGGGTGCGATCGAGCGCCGCCATCGACACGCGGAACCGCGCCTCGCGCCTGCCTTCGGGCAGCTCGACCGGACGCGCGAACTCGACCGGGTCGGTCGGCGCGAAGCCCGCCCACAGCATCTCGGTGTACGCGCCCTTCGCGCTGTCGGTCCCGAAGGCGATCGCCGCCAGGCCCTCGCCGGCGCGCGCGAACTCGGTGTAGTACTGGCGCGAAGGATGCGGCGCGCCCTCGGGGCTCCACAGGAGCTCGATGTAGTCGCGCCCGAACATCACGCAGTGGTTCTGCGACCCGAGCGTGTGAACGCCGCGCGGCGTGACCGCGAACCCCATGCGCCGGAACGCGTCCCGCGCCGCGTCGAGGTCGCGCACCACCACGACGACGTGATCGATGCCCTGGATGTGCTGTCGCATTCCGGAAAATCCGCTCCACGGTGAACGCGCAATGATACGCGAGAGCTGTTGCGACGCAGCATCGACCCCGGGGCGAGGACACTGATCTACACTCGGCCGCTGCACACCCCCAGAGACGCGATGCCGCTCATCGACCGCCTGAAGGCCCTGCACGCCGACATGACCGCGTGGCGGCGCGACATCCACGCGCATCCCGAAACCGCGTTCGAGGAGACGCGCACCGCGCAGCTGGTGGCCGAGAGGCTCGCCTCCTTCGGCGTCGACGTGCACCGCGGCCTGGCGAAGACCGGCGTGGTGGGCACGCTGCGCGCGGGCACGGGCGAGCGCGCGATCGGTCTGCGCGCCGACCTCGATGCCCTCCACATCCACGAGCAGAACGAGTTCGCGCACCGCTCGCGCCACCCCGGCCGCATGCACGCGTGCGGCCACGACGGCCACACCACGATGCTGCTCGGCGCGGCGCGCTACCTCGCCGAGACGAGGCGCTTCGACGGCACGGTCTACTTCATCTTCCAGCCGGCCGAGGAGAACGAGGGCGGCGGCCGCGCGATGGTCGAGGAGGGCCTGTTCGACCGGTTCCCGATGGCGGGCGTGTACGGCCTGCACAACTGGCCCGGCCTGCCGGCGGGAACGTTCGGCGTGCTGCCGGGGCCGATGATGGCGTCCTCCGACGTCTTCGAGATCGCCGTCACCGGCCGCGGGGCGCACGGCGCGATGCCGCACACCGGCGTCGACCCGGTGGTCGCGGCGAGCGCGCTCGTGCAGGCGCTGCAGACCATCCCCAGCCGGACCCTGGACCCGATCGAGCCCGCGGTCGTCACGGTGACGCAGTTCCACGCGGGCGACGCCTGGAACGTCATCCCCGAGCAGGCGATCCTGCGCGGCACGACGCGCGCGTTCCGCCCGACGGTGCAGGACCAGATCGAGGCCGGCATCCGGCGCGTGTGCGCAGGGATCGACGCGACCCACGGCACCCACTCGTCGGTGCGCTACGAGCGCCGCTACCCGCCCACGATCAACCATCCGCGCGAGACCGGGATCGCGGTGGCGGCGATGGCCGCGGTGGTCGGCGCGCAGAACGTCCGCACCGACCTGCCGCCCACGATGGGCGCGGAGGACTTCGCGTTCATGCTGCAGGCGAAGGCCGGCTGCTACGCGTTCCTCGGCAGCGGGGGCAGCGAGGCGGGCTGCATCCTGCACAACCCGCGCTACGACTTCAACGACGACATCCTCCCGATCGGCGCGAGCTACTGGGCGACGCTCGTCGAGCAGGTCCTCGCGCCGATCTGACTTGGGGGATCTACAAGGGGGCGTCGCCCCCTTGTACGACGCGGCCTCCCGATCGGCGCGAGCTACTGGGCGACGCTCGTCGAGCAGGTCCTCGCCCGGCCCTGACCGCGCCGGGCGGCTTCAGCCGCCCGGCCGCACGTGCAGGAAGCAGCAGCCCTCCTCGCCGGGACGCCAGGTGTCCGCGCTGAAGGCAAAGCCCGCAGCCTCGAAGGTGCCGTCGTCCACGACCCCGGCGATGCTGCAGAGCTTCGCCACCTTCGCATCGCTCAGTCCCGCCTCGAGCCACGCCTCCTTGAGCGGGCACGCGTGGAACTTGATGTCCAGGCCCCCCGCGTCGCAGCGCTTCACCTCCGGCTGGAAGACCCGGCCGCCGTCGGGCACGAACGCGAGGAACGCCGCGCGCAGTCCGGCGATGTCGTTCGGCCCGAAGCGCTTGAACTGCTGACCGATCGCCAGCCCGCGCTTGTAGATCGCGCGCTTCAGGATCTCCTCGGCCCTCGCGGCCCCGAGCTCCGCCTCGAGCTCGTCGTAGAAGGCGGCGTACACCATCGCGCGCGCCTTCATCGCGTTTTTCAGCTGCACGCGCAGTTCGTCTGCTTCGCTCATGGGTCTCCTCCGTTGCGCCCAGCCCGCATCTTAGGGAGCGCGCCCCGATTGGGCTACCATTTGCGCCTTTTCCGGGAACCCGAGCCATGCGCTACATCGACCACGGACCGGGCGGCGCGGCGAGCGCGATGAAGATCGCGATCGCCCCGCAGCCGGCGCCCAAGGCCGGCGAGGTCGTCATCGAAGTCGCCTATGCGGGCGTGAACCGCCCCGACGTCCTGCAACGGTCCGGCGGCTATCCCCCGCCTCCGGGCGCCTCGCCGGTCCTCGGGCTGGAGGTCGCGGGAAGGATCGCGACCGTGGCGCCCGACGTCGCGCGCTGGAAGCCGGGAGACGTCGTCTGCGCGCTGACCCCGGGCGGCGGCTACGCCGAGTACTGCGCCGCGCCCGCCGCGCACTGCCTGCCGGTGCCCAAGGGGCTGACGGTGAAGGAGGCGGCGTCCCTGCCGGAGAACTGGTTCACGGTCTACGACAACGTGATGACGCGCGGCCGCCTGAAGGCGGGCGAGACGATCCTCGTGCACGGAGGCTCGAGCGGCATCGGCCTGGCCGCGATCCAGCTCGCGAAGGTGCTCGCCGGCGCGACCGTGTACACGACCGTCGGCAACGCGGAGAAGGCCGAGTACTGCCGCAAGATGGGCGCGGACGTCGCGCTCAACTACCGCGAGCAGGACTGGGCGGCCGAGACCGCGCGGCTGACGAACAAGCGCGGCGTCGACGTCGTCCTCGACATGGTCGCGGGCGACTACGTGATGAAGAACGTCCGCGCGCTCGCGCTCGAGGGACGCCTGGTGCAGATCGCGGTCCTGAACGGCAGCAAGATCGCCGACTTCGACGCCATGCCGCTGATGCTCAAGCGCCTGACCTACACCGGGTCGACGCTGCGGCCGCGCACGGTGGAGCAGAAGGCCGCGATCGCCGCCGCGCTCGCGCGCGAGGTCTGGCCGCTGTTCGAGTCCGGCCAGCTCAAGCCCTATCTCTATCGGACCTTCCCGCTCGCCGAGGCGCCGGCCGCGCACGCGCTGATGGAGAGCTCGACGCACATCGGCAAGATCGTGCTCGAAGTGAAGCCGCAGTAGGAAGAAAGCGGCCCCTCCCGGTCAGGGGAGGGGCCGCGAAGCCCCCAGGTCGGGGGTTGCTGGGCTGAGGAGGCCCGGAAGTCGGTCGGCCGGAAGCGGCGGGTTCAGCTCCTCACCGGCGTGGCCATGGCCTGCCACACGATCGGCGGTATGGCGTCGTTGCAGGCGACGATCACGAGCGCGCCCGCAGCAAGCGCGCCGACGACCGCGGCCTTGCCGAGGAGATCGGCGATCGACAACTTGATCCCTGGGTTCACGGATCTCCTCCTGTTGCCGGGGCCGATCGACGCGATCGGCATGGGCCCATGATGGCGGGGCAGGGGACGCGCGAGTCGCCAGTATTGGCGCGCGCTTTGTGATCCAGTTACCGGACGGACCCGGGGGCGGCCCGGGGCGTGACGGGCGTCACGCCGTGCGTGCGCGCTACCAGTTCGGAGGCAGCGGCTTGCGCAGGGTGATGAGCTTCTCGGCCACCGAGATGTAGCCGCCCTCGGTCAGGTCCTTCAGCAGCCGGCTGATCATCTCGCGCGACGAGCCGACGCGATCGGCGATTTCCTGGTGGGTCAGCTTCTCGGGGATGTGCCGCGCGCCTTCGCGCTCGACGGCGAGGCTGTCGAACAGGCGGCGCACGCGGCCGTAGACGTCCAGCAGCGCGAGGTCGCGCGCGCTCTCGGTGGCGCGGCGCGCGCGGCGGATCACCTTCGCGAGCAGCTCGAACGCGAACTCCGGATGCAGCGCGATGTGGTCCTTCAGCGTGACGCGCGTGACCACCGAGCAGGTGGTGGGCTCCAGCGTGATGACCGAGGCCGAGCGCGGACCGCCGTCGAGCGCCATCTCGCCGACGTACTCGCCGGGCCCGTGGATGTCGAACACGATCTCGCGCTCGTCGGCGCCGGTGGCGAACACTTTCACCCGCCCGGCGAGGACGATGAAGAGGGTGTCGCCGTGGTCGCCCTCCTGCAGCATCACCACGTCCTTGCGGTACTGCTGGATGCGGCCGCGCGCCGCGAGCTCGCGCAGCGCGGGCGATTCGAGGGCGCCGATGAGCTGCTCGGCGCCGGGCGTGCCGGGGGTGGCCATTGGCAGCGCCGATTCTAGGAGCTATTCAGCCCGGCCGCACGACCCGGGCGGCCCCGCCCCGCCCGGCCGCGCGCGATGACCGCCCGCGTGCGTGCGGCTAGGAGCGGACCCGGGCGGGCGCGCCCGGCGGGGCCGGC
>JAGVSZ010000197.1 GCA_019137045.1 Betaproteobacteria bacterium | reverse complement strand
CCTCGGCTTCGGCGCCGGCGGGCGGGCGATGGCGCAATTGATCTCCGAACTTTTCCTGCGCGCGTTCGCCAACGACTGGCTCGCCCGCGGCGACGACGGCGCGGTGCTGCCCGCTCCCGCAGCAGGCGAGCGCCTGGTGATGGCGACCGACGCCCACGTGGTGAGCCCGCTGTTCTTCCCCGGCGGCGACATCGGCAGCCTGTCGGTGCACGGCACGGTGAACGACCTCGCGGTGATGGGCGCGCGCCCGCTCTACCTGGCCGCCAGCTTCATCCTCGAGGAGGGCTATGCGCTCGCCGAGCTCGCCCGCATCGTCGATTCGATGGCCGCCGCCGCGCGCGCGGCCGGGGTCGTGGTGGTGACCGGCGACACCAAGGTGGTCGAGCAGGGCAAGGGCGACGGCGTCTTCATCACCACCACCGGCGTGGGCGCGCTGCCGGCCGGGCGCGACCCGGGCGGTGCACGGGCGCGGCCGGGCGACGTGGTGCTGCTGTCCGGGCGCATCGGCGACCACGGCATGGCGATCATGGCGCAGCGCGAGTCGCTCGCCTTCGACTCCGAGATCGTCTCCGACAGCGCGGCGCTCAACGGCCTGGTCGAGGCGCTGTATGCCGCGGTGCCGGCGGAGGCGGTGCGCGTGCTGCGCGACCCCACCCGCGGCGGGCTGGCGACCACGCTCAACGAGATCGCCACGCAGTCGGGCGTGGGCATGGAGCTCGACGAGGCAGCGATCCCGGTGTCGCCGCAGGTGCACGCGGCCTGCGAGCTGCTCGGACTCGACCCGCTCTACGTCGCCAACGAGGGCAAGCTGGTGGCGCTGTGCGCGCCGGAGCATGCCGAGGCCGCGCTCGCCGCGCTGCGTGCCCACCCGCTCGGCGCCGAGGCGGCGCGCATCGGCGCCGCCACCGCCGACCCGCAGCACTTCGTGCAGATCCGCACCGGCTTCGGCGGGCGGCGCATGGTGGACTGGCTCGCCGGCGAGCAGCTGCCGAGGATCTGCTGATGGCCGCGGCGCTGCGCATCCTGCTGCTCACCCACAGCTTCAACGGCCTCGCCCAGCGCCTGTTCGCCGAGCTCGGCGCGGACGGCCACGAGGTCTCGGTGGAGTTCGACATCGCCGACAGCGTGACCGAGGAGGCGGTGGCGCTGTTCGCGCCCGACGTGATCGTGGCGCCCTTCCTCAAGCGCGCGGTGCCGGAGTCGATCTGGCGCCGCCACCTCACCCTGATCGTGCATCCGGGCATCGTCGGCGACCGCGGGCCCTCCGCGCTCGACTGGGCGATCCGGGAGGGCGAGACCGCCTGGGGCGTCACCGTGCTGCAGGCCGAGGCCGAGATGGACGCCGGCCCGGTGTGGGCGAGCCGCGAGTTCCCGCTGCGCGCGGCGAGCAAGGCCGACGTCTATCGCAACGAGACCACCGCCGGCGCGCTCGCCGCGGTGCGCGAGGCGCTCGCGCGCGTGCCCGAGTGGCGCGCGGGGCGCTGGCAACCGCGCGCGCTGGCGCAGATCCCCGCTGCGCGCGGCCGCCTGCGCCCCTTGATGCGCCAGGCCGAGCGCGCGCTCGACTGGACGCGCATGGGCAGCGCCGCGATCCTCGCCCGCATCCGCGCCGCCGACGGCTTCCCCGGTGTCGCCGACGCGCTCTTCGGCCAGCCCTGCCATCTCTTCGACGCCCACCCCGGACGCCGCCCGGCCGGCTGCGAGGACGCCGCGCCCGGCACGCTGCTCGCCCGCCGCGACGGCGCGCTGCTGCGCGCCACGGCCGACGGCGCGGTGTGGATCGGCCATGTGCGCCGCGCCGACAGCCCGCATCCCTTCAAGCTCCCGGCCACGCTCGCCTTCGCCGCCGAGGTCGCCGAAGCCGCTGAAGCCGCGGCCCTGCCCGAGCTGCCCGCCACGCTGATGGCGCCGGCCGGCGCCGATCCGGCCGCGCTCGGCTACCGCGAGCTCGCCTACCGCGAGACGGACGACGGCGCGCTCGGCGTGCTGTCCTTCGAGTTCTACAACGGCGCCATGTCCACCGCGCAGTGCCGCCGCCTGCTCGCCGCGATCGGGTTCGCCCGCAGCCGCCCGACGCGGGTGCTGGTGCTCGACGGCGGCACGGGCTTCTGGTCCAACGGCAT
>JAGVSZ010000353.1 GCA_019137045.1 Betaproteobacteria bacterium | reverse complement strand
CTGCAGGAAAAGCTCGCCGCCCTCGGGCGCAGCCAGGCCGACGCGGCCGAGGCGGCGCGGTCGACGCTGGCCGCCCTCAAGCCCGAGGACGCCGCGAGCTACTGGCTCGACGCCTGGCAGCGCGGGGCGATCTTCCTCGACATCCTGCGCCAGCGCGGCAACACGTTCGTGGCGCACGAGGCCGACGGCTGCCCGCCGGTGCTCGTCTACGACTTCGACGTGGTCATCGACGGCATGAAGCTCGCCCGCCCGGTGAACTACTCGCTCGTGGCGATCCACCCGCCGCAGGGCGTGAAGGTGCGGCAGGACGGCCGCCCGTACATCATCGTCGACCCGCGCGCCGGGCACGGCTCCGGCATCGGCGGATTCAAGGACGAGAGCGAGGTCGGCGTCGCCCTGCACGCCGGGCACCCGGTCTACTTCTGCATCTTCAGCACGCACCCGGCCCCGGGCCAGACGCTCGCCGACGTGACGCGGGCGGAAGCCGACTTCGTCCGCGAGGTCCGTCGCCGCCACCCGCGCAGCCCGAAGCCCGTGATCGTCGGCAATTGCCAGGGCGGCTGGGCCGCGATGGTGCTCGCGGCCTCCAACCCCGACCACGCCGGCCCGGTCGTCGTGAACGGCGCGCCCCTCTCCTACTGGGCCGGCACGCGCGGCAGGAACCCGATGCGCTACGTGGGCGGCATGGTGGGCGGCGTGACCCCGGCGCTCCTCATGGCCGACCTCGGCAACGGCCAGTTCGACGGCGCGAACCTCGTGCTCAACTTCGAGAACCTCAACCCCGGCAACAGCCTGTGGGAGAAGTACTACGACGTCTTCGCCGACGTCGAGGGCCAGGCCCGGCGCTACCTGGACTTCGAGCGCTGGTGGTCCGGCTTCTACTTCATGAACGAGGCCGAGATCCGCTGGATCGTCGAGAACCTGTTCGTGGGCAACCGCCTCGGCCGCGGCGGCGCCCAGCTCGACCCGCGCCTGCACATCGACCTGCGCAACATCCGCGCGCCCATCATCGTGTTCGCCTCCCACGGCGACAACATCACGCCGCCGCCGCAGGCGCTCAACTGGATCCCCGACCTCTACGCGAGCGTGCAGGAGATCAAGGCGCGCGGGCAGCGCATCGTCTACACGATCCACGACAAGGTCGGACACCTGGGCACCTTCGTCTCCTCGTCGATCGCGCAGAAGGAGCACCGGGAGATCGTCTCGACGCTCAAGGCCATCGAGGCGATGGCGCCGGGGCTCTACGAGATGAAGATCGAGGACGTGCTGGGCGAGGGGCTCGCGGCGCGCTACGAGATCTCCTTCCACGAGCGCACGATCGCCGACATCCTCGCGCTGGACGACGAGCGAAGCGACGAGCGCCCGTTCGCCGCGGTGTCGCGGTTCTCGCGGCTCGCCGCCGAGGCCTACGAGCTCACGCTGCGCCCGTTCGTGCGCGCGATGTCCTCCGGGGCCACCGCCCGCGTGCTCGCCGACGCGCAGCCGCTGCGGCTGCAGCGCACGCTGCTGAGCGACCGCAACCCGCTGCTCGGCGCGGTGCCGGCGCTCGCGGACCTGGCCCGCGCCAACCGCGTGCGCGGCGGCAAGGAGAACCCGCTCTACCGGCTGGAGAAGGCGAACGCCGCGCTCTTCACGCAGTGGCTCGACTTCGGCCGCGACCTGCGCGACGCGGCCACCGAGATGGCCTTCTTCGCGGCCTGGTCCTCGCCGTGGATGCGCGAGCTGGCGCAGTCCGAGCCCTGCCGCACGAGCGAGGTCGCCGGCACGGACCTGCGCGCCCTGAACGAGGTGAGCCTCGCGCTCGACGCCATCGGCCGCGGCGGCTACGCCGTGGCGGTGATCCGCATGCTCATCCTGCTCGCGCACGCGCGGAAGTCCGTGCGGCGCGACCGGCTCGAGCGGTCCAACGCGCTGCTCTCCACCCGGGAGCCCTTCGCCGCCCTCGGCGCCACCACGCGCGCGCGCATCATCCACGAGCAGGGCCTCATCGTGGAATTCGAGCCGGGGCTGGCACTCGCCACGCTGCCGCAGCTGGTGCCCGCGATGGCGGACCGCCGGCGCGCACTCGCCGACTGCGAGTTCGTCCTCGGCTCGCCCGGGGAGATGAGCGAGGAGACGGGCGAGA
>JAGVSZ010000345.1 GCA_019137045.1 Betaproteobacteria bacterium | reverse complement strand
GCCGCGCGCTCGCGGCGGCGCTCGCCGGCCTCGCCCTCGCGCTGGGCGCGCAGCCGCTCGCGGTCGCGCAAGCGCCGGTCGAGGCCGGGAAGTCCGCGGGACGCCCGAAGGTCTGCCTCGTCCTGTCCGGCGGCGGCGCGCGCGGCGCCGCGCACATCGGCGTGCTGAAGGTCCTCGAGGAGCTGCGCGTGCCGGTCGACTGCATCGCCGGCACGAGCATGGGCTCGCTCGTCGGCGGCGCCTACGCGAGCGGCATGTCGATCGCCGAGATGGAGGCGCTGATCGCGACGATCACGACCGCCGAGCTGTTCCAGGACAACCCGCCGCGGCAGGACCAGACGATCCGCCGCAAGCTCGACGACCGCACGATCCTGTTCGGGCTCGAGCTCGGCCTGAGGGACGGCCAGGTGCTGCTCCCCAAGGGCGCGGTCAGCGGCATCCAGCTCGAGACCGTGCTGCGGCGCCTCGCGAGGGCTTCGGCGCCCGGCGGCTTCGACGCGCTCCCGATCCCGTTTCGCGCGGTCGCGACCGACCTCGTGACCGGAAAGGCGGTCGTCATCGACAGCGGCGAGGTCGCGCACGCGATGCGCGCGAGCATGTCGGTGCCCGCCGCGATCGCGCCGGCCCAGGTCGGGGGCATGCTGCTCGTCGACGGCGGGCTCACCGACAACCTGCCGGTCGACGTCGCGCGCGCGATGGGCGCGGACGTCGTGATCGCGGTGAACCTCGGCACGCCGCTGCTCAAGCGCGAGCAGCTGGGCTCGGTGGTCGGGATCACCGAGCAGTTCATCAACATCCTGACCGAGCAGAACGTGCGCGCGTCGCTCGCGTCGCTCAAGCCCACCGACATCCTGATCGAGCCCGAGCTCGGCGCCTTCTCGGCGGGCGACTTCGATCACCTGCCCAAGGCGGTCCCGGTCGGCGAGGCCGCCGCGCGCAAGGCCGCGCCGCGGCTGTCGGCCCTCTCGCTCGCGCCCGCCGCGTATGCCGAGCTTCGAGCGAAGCAGGGTCCGGCCGAGCCGCCGCCGCCCGCGCCGGTCGCCGAGATCCGCTTCGACGGCCTGAAGCGGGTGAATCCGGCGACGCTCGAGGAGATCATCGACACGACGCCGGGCCGGCCGCTCGACAAGGCGGTGCTCGACCGCGACCTGCGCCGCATCTACGGCACCGGCGACTTCGAGCGGCTCGACTACCGGGTCCTTCGCGAAGGCGACCGCCAGGTCGTGATGATCGACGCGACCGAGAAGGAGTGGGGCCCGAACTACCTGCGGTTCGGGCTGGGGCTGGTCTCCGACTTCTCCGAGGGCAACGCGTTCAACCTCGCCGCGAGCTACCGGCGCACCTGGCTCGATTCGCTGGGCGCCGAATGGCGCGTCTTCGCGCAGGTCGGGCAGTCCGCGGGCCTCGCGACCGAGTACTACCAGCCGCTCGCGGTCGGGCACGGCCTGTTCGTCGCGCCGCGCGCGGCCGGCTGGCGCAACACGCTCAACCTCTACCAGCAGTCCGACCGGATCGCGACCTACAACGTCCGGCAGGCGGCGCTCGGCGTGGACCTCGGCGTCGACTTCACGCGCTACGGCGAGGTCCGCCTGGGCGTCGAGACCGGCATGCTCCGCGCGGCCCTCAACACGGGTCCCCCGAGCCTCGCGCCGCCGCCGGGTAACATCGGCACCGGCGGGATCCGGCTGCGCGCGATCGTCGACCAGCTCGACAGCGTGAACTTCCCGCGCAGCGGCTACGCCGCGCTGGTCGACGTGACCTCGCAGGTGAAGGGGCTCGGCGCCGACTTCTCGTACGTGAAGTGGGAGGCGGACGCCGCGATCGCGTTCGCGTCCGGACGGCACTCGCTCACGCTGTCCGCGAAGGCCGGCGGCGCGGGCGGCAGCGACCCGCTGCCCGCCTACGACCAGTTCTTCTGGGGCGGCTTCCTGCAGCAGTCGGGCTATCCGACCGCCTCGCTCGCCGGCGCCGAGCTCGCGTTCGGGCGCGCGATCTACCTGTACCGGCTGGCCGAGGTGAGGCTCATCGGCCCGGTGTACGCGGGGGCTTCGCTGGAGCTGGGTCGCATGGGGAAGCCGCTCGTGCCCGGCAACACGACCGATCTGCTCACGTCGTCGGCGCTCTTC
>JAGVSZ010000107.1 GCA_019137045.1 Betaproteobacteria bacterium | reverse complement strand
GCGAGGCGGCCGAGATCGCGCTCGCGGCGCGCTTCGTGGTGGAGTCGTTCGCGGTCGACGGGCGCCGCGACGCCGTGCCCGCGACGACGCGCGGCGGGCACCACGTGTGGCGGCTGCCCGCCGCAACGCGCGCCCGGCGCGTCGAGATCGCGTGGCGCGGCACCGTCGACCCGCTCGACGAGGCGCTCTCCCACCGCGATACGCTACGCGACGCCCGTCCGGTCGCGGGCGCGCGCGGCAGCTTCCTCCCGGCCGCGGCGGCGTGGCATCCGGTCGTCGCGGGCGGCCTCTCCGGCTATCGCGTCGCGATCGACGTTCCCGCCGGGCAGAAGGCGATCGTCCCCGGCCGGCTCGTGGAGGAGGAGGAGAGCGCCGCCCGCTACCGCGCGCGCTTCGAGTTCCCGCACCCGTCGGACGGGATCGACCTCATGGCCGGGCCCTACCAGGTGGTGAACCGCGGCGCGCGCACGGCACTCGGCACCGCCGTGCGCCTGCGCACCTACTTCCATCCGGAGATCGCGGCGCTCGCCGACGGCTATCTCGACGCGGTGGCGGGCTACCTCGACCTCTACGAGGGCTGGATCGGCGCGTACCCGTTCTCCGGGTTCAGCGTCGTGTCGAGCCCGACGCCGACCGGATTCGGGATGCCGACGCTCACCTACCTCGGCATCGACGTCCTGCGCCTGCCGTTCATCCGCGCGACCTCGCTCGGGCACGAGGTGCTCCACAACTGGTGGGGCAACGGCGTGCTCGTCGAATACGCCCGCGGCAACTGGTCCGAGGGCCTCACCACCTTCATGGCCGACTACCACTACAAGGAGCGCCAGGGCCCGGCCGCGGCGCGCGAGGTGCGCCTGGAGTGGCTGCGCGACTTCGCGGCGCTGCCGCCGGGCGAGGACCGGCCGCTCAGCCGGTTCGTGGCGCGCTACCACGGCGCGTCGCAGATCGTCGGCTACAACAAGGCGGCGATGGTCTTCGTGATGCTGCGCGAGGAGATCGGGCGCGAGGCGTTCGACGCCGGGATCCGCGAGTTCTGGAAGGCGAACCGGTTTCGCGTCGCGTCCTGGGCGGACCTGCGGCACGCGTTCGAGCGCGCGTCGCAGCGCGATCTCGGCGGGTTCTTCGCGCAGTGGGTCGAGCGCGCGGGCGCGCCGTCGGTGCGGTTCGCCGGCGCGCAGGCGACGCAGCGCGGCGGCGCGTGGCGCGTGACCGTCACCCTGGCGCAGTCGCGCCCGGCGTACCAGCTGCGCGTCCCGCTGCGTCTGCGCACCGCGGTGGGCGAGGCGATGCAGATCTTGTCGCTCGATGGCGAGCGCACCGTCGCGCGCTTCGCGACCGCGGCGCGGCCGGTGGCGCTCCTTCTCGACCCGGACTTCCGGCTCTTCCGCCGCCTCGCGCCCGACGAGGCGCCGCCGATCCTGCGCGAAGCGATGGTCCGCCCGGACGTCGCGCTCGCGCTGGTGACCGACGCCGCGAGCGCGGACGCGGCGCGCAGGCTCGCGGCGCAGCTCCTCGATCACCCGGCGCGGCCCTTCGCTGGCGGCGCGCTGCCCGGCGGTCCGCTGCTCGCGATCGGACTGGACGAGGATCTCGACGCGTGGCTCGCGCGGCACGGCCTCCCGCCGCCCCCTGCGCAGGTGGCCGGGCGGGGCAGTGGCCGGATGTGGACCGCCGCGCGCGCCGACGGGCGCACGCTCGTCGTCGTCGCGGCGCGCGACCCCGAGGCGCTCGCGGCGCTCGCGCGCCCGCTGCCCCACTACGGGCGGCAGAGCTGGGTGGTGTTCGACGGCGCGCAGGCGCTCGACCGCGGCGTGTGGCCGTCGCGGCCGCAGGCGTGGACGTTCAATTGAGCCGGCGCGCGCGGCGGACGCCGATGCAAGAAAACGCCGGCCCGCAGGCCGGCGAGGGGTGACGACGAGAGTCCGGGGCTCAGGCCTGGCGCAGCTTGTCCACGAACGCCACGACGCGCGGCTCGGGCGCGGCGTCGACGAGCGCGAAGTAGACCGCCTCGCCCTCGCGCAGGTCGCGGCCGTGGAAGAGCAGCTCCATCATGTCGATGCCGACCGCGGTGCCGCGGTCGTACAGGTCGCGCAGCATGCTGGCGATCGCCTCGGGAAACTGCTCCAGCTTGCCGAAGCGGCTGTAGACGCGGATGTCCTGGAGGGTGAGCGGGTTGACCCCGAACCCCTTGACGAAGCCGGTGCTGCGCAGGAGCGGGCGCTGCGTGCCCTCGATCTGCAGGCGCATGTTCGGGCGCGGGGGGACGGCCGGGCGGGCGGCGGCGTCGGGACGCGCGTCCTGGCCCTGGTCGGCGCGGGCCTGCTCGAAGTGGCGCGCGTCCAGCTTGGACACCAGGTAGACGACCACCGCCAGGATCAGGATCAGTTCGAGCATCGGGCGCCTCCTCGTTGCGTGCCGCGTGAACGGCGGAAGCTGCTGCAACTAGCGCGCCATGGCGGCGGCGAGAGGCGGCCGCGCGTGACCCAGTGCGCGGACGGGGAAGGGTGCCGCCGCCGCGGCGTCAGAAAATGCGCACCGCCGCGGCGCGTGCCGGGCCGGCGGGACGGCCGCCGGCGTGAGAAGTTGACGGAGGGGGCCGGCGCCGTGTCGCGGCACCGACGCGGCGGCGGGTTACGCCGACACTTCGATGTTGTCGATCAGGCGGGTGCCGCCCAGCCTGGCGGCCGCCAGGACGACCAGGTCGCGGTCCCCCGGCGCCGGCGGCTGCAGGTCGGCCTGGCGGCGGACGGCGACGTAGTCGGGTGCCCACGCGGAGCGGCGCAGCGCGTCGATCGCGTCCTGCTCGAGGCGCCCGTAGTCGCGCGCGCCCGCGGCGATCGACTGCGCGGTCGCCGCGAGCGTGCGGTGCAGCCGCGGGGCCTGCGCGCGCTCGGCCGGCGAGAGGTAGCTGTTGCGCGAGGAGAGCGCGAGCCCGTCGTCCGTGCGCGCGGTCTCGCCGGGGACGATCGCGATCGGCAGGGCGAGCTGCGCCACCATGCCCTGGATGACGCGCAGCTGCTGGTAGTCCTTCTTGCCGAACACCGCGGCCTGCGGCTGCACGACGTTGAAGAGCTTCAGCACCACCGTGCACACGCCGTTGAAGAACCCGCGCCGGAACTCGCCCTCGAGGATGTCGCCGAGCTCGGGCGGCGGCGCGACCTTGTAGCCCTGCGCAACCGGGTACATCTCGCGCTCGTCGGGCGCGAACACGACGTCGACGCCCGCGCGCTCGAGCTGCGCGCAGTCGGCGGCGAAGGTGCGCGGGTAGGTGTCGAAGTCCTCGTGCGGGGCGAACTGCAGCCGGTTCACGAAGATCGTCGCCACCGTGCAGTCGCCGTGACGCTGCGCGACGCGCATGAGCCCGAGGTGGCCCTCGTGCAGGTTGCCCATGGTCGGCACGCAGGCCACCGTGCGCCCGCGCAGCGCGCGGCGGAGCTCGGCGATGGTGGCGATGATCCTCACTGGAACGCGTGCTCCGGTCCGGGAAACTCGCGCGCCTTCACCGCCTCGACGTAGCGGCGCAGCGCCGACTGTACGCCGTCCGCGCCGGCCATGAAGTTGCGCACGAACTTCGCCTTGCGCCCCGGGTAGATGTCGAGCATGTCGTGCAGCACCAGCACCTGGCCGGAGCAGTCGGCGCCCGCGCCGATGCCGATGGTGGGGATCGCGAGCGCCGCGGTCGCCTGCGCGCCGAGCGCGGCCGGGATCGCCTCGAGCACGATCATCGCCGCGCCGGCCTCCTGCAGGCCGCGCGCGTCCTCGACCAGCGCGCGCGCGGCGTCGGCGCTGCGGCCCTGCACGCGGTAGCCGCCGAGCTGGTGCACCGCCTGCGGCGTGAGGCCGACGTGGCCGCACACCGGGACGCCGCGCTCGACCAGGAAGCGGACCGTCTCCAGCATCGGCCGCCCGCCCTCGAGCTTCACCATCTGCGCGCCGGCCGCCATGAGCCGCGCGGCGTTCGCCAGGGCCTGCTCCTGCGAGCCCTGGTAGCTCCCGAACGGCATGTCGGCGATCACCAGGCCGCGCTGCGACCCGCGCGCGACGCAGGCGGTGTGGTAGGCGACGTCGTCCATCGTCACCGGGAGGGTGGTGTCGTGGCCTTGCACGACCATGCCGAGCGAGTCGCCCACCAGCAGCAGCTCCACGCCCGCCTGGTCGCACAGCGCCGCGAAGCTCGCGTCGTAGCAGGTGAGCATGACGAGCTTTTCGCCGCGCGCGTGCAGCGCGCCGAGCTCGGTGAGGGTGATCCGGGGCATCTCAGTCTCCGACGTTGAAGTACGCGCGCCGCCCGCGCATGGCGCCGACGCGCGCGAGCAGCAGCTCGAAGTCGCGCTCGCTCGCGGCGAAGTCGAGGTGCTCGGAGTTTACGGCCATCACCGGCGCCTCGTCGTAGTGGTGGAAGAACCGCGCGTAGGCCTCGGCGAGCCGGGCGAGGTAGTCCTCCTCGAGCGCGCGCTCGTACTCGACGGCGCGCCCGCGCACCCGCTCGGCGAGCGTGCGCGGGCCGGCGTGCAGGTAGATCACCAGGTCCGGGCGCGGGGCGCGCGGGGCGAGCGCCGCGTACAGCCGCTCGTAGAGCGCGAGCTCGTCCCCGGACAGGTTGAGGCTCGCGAACAGCGGGTCCTTGTCGAGCAGGAAGTCGGCCACGCGCACGCGTGCGAAGAGGTCGTGCTGGGCCACCGCGCGCAGCTGCTCGAAGCGCTGGAACAGGAAGAAGAGCTGGGTCGGCAGCGCGTAGCGCGCGCGGTCCTGGTAGAAGCGCGCGAGGAACGGGTTCGCGTCCGGGTCCTCGAGCAGCGGCTCGCCGCCGAGCCGCCCGGCCAGCCGGCGCGCGAGCGTCGTCTTGCCCGCGCCGATCGGGCCCTCGATCGCGATGAAGCGGTGCTGCGCGAGCGTCATGCGCGGCTCAGACCCGCTCGATGCGCTGGCCGGCGCAGCGCGCGAGCAGGTCCGCCGCCGGGCCGCGGCCCGGCACCACCGCGCCGGGTGCGACCTCGATGAGCGGGGCGAGCGCGAACGCGCGCTCGTGCAGGCGCGGGTGGGGAATGCGCAGGTCCGGCTCGTCGACCACGCGCTCCCCGTAGAGCAGGATGTCGAGGTCGAGCGGCCGCGGCGCGCCCGCGCGGGTGCGCTCGCGTCCCGCCGCGCGCTCGAGCCCCGCGAGCGCGGCGAGCAGCGCGCGCGGGGCGAGCGCGGTGTCGATCGCGACCGCCGCGTTCACGAAGTCGGGCTGCGCGGCGACGCCCACCGGCGCGGTGCGGTAGAAGGACGACACCGCGAGCACGCGCGTCCCGGGCAGCGTACCGATCGCGGCGATCGCCGCGCGCAGCTGCGCGGCCGGATCGCCGAGGTTCGCGCCGAGGCCGATCACGGCGTGCGGCAAGCGGGCCTCAGTCGGCGAGCACCGGGGGCGGTCCCGGGTCGGCCGGGCGCGGGCCGCTGCGCCGGCGCCGCCGCCGCCGCTTCTTCTCGCCGGGCGCGGCGGGCAGGAGCAGCTCCGCGCGCACCTCGGGGGTGCCTTCGATGAAGCGGCGCCACCACTCCGCGAGCTCGCCGGGCGCCTCGCCGCTCTCGGCGCGCAGCGCGAGGAAGTCGTAGCCGGCGCGCAGCCGCGGGTGCTCGAGCACGCCGAACGGGCGCTTGCCGGTGCGGTTCTCGAAGCGCGGCTGCAGCGACCAGATCTCCTTCATCGTGGCGGTCAGGCGGCGCGGAATCGCGAGCGAGTCGGTCTGCTTGTCGAGCACGTCGTCCATCGCCGCGAAGAGCGCCGGCGTCGGTCGCTCGCCGCGCCCCTGGCGCGCCTTCCACGCCGCCAGCACCTCGTGCCAGAGCAGGGCGGCGAAGAGGAACGCAGGCGACACCGGACGGTCCGCGCGGATGCGGGCGTCGGTCTGCGCGAGCGCGAGCGCCACGAAGCGCTCGCCGAGCGGCTGCTCGTGGATGAGGTCGAGGAGCGGCAGCACGCCGTGGTGCAGGCCCTCGGCGCGCAGCCGCTGCAGGCCGCTCGCCGCGTGGCCCGAGAGCAGCAGCTTGAGCATCTCGTCGAACACCCGCGCGGGCGGGACGCTCTCGATGAGCTTCGCCATCTCGCGCACCGGGGCGCGCGTGCGCGGCTCGATCTGGAAGTCGAGCTTGGCCGCGAGGCGCACCGCGCGCAGCATGCGCACCGGGTCCTCGCGGAAGCGCGCGCGCGGGTCGCCGATGATGCGCACGCGGCGCTTGCGCAGGTCGGCCACGCCGCTGTGCCAGTCGAGCACGGTCTCGGTGGCCGGATCGTAGTAGAGCGCGTTCATGGTGAAGTCGCGCCGCGCCGCGTCCTGCTCGATGGTGCCGTAGACGTTGTCGCGCAGCACCCGCCCGGTCGCCTCGTCCACCTCGCCCGGGGCGGAGGCGCGGAAGGTCGACACCTCGACCACCTCGTCGTGGAACACCGCGTGCACCAGCTTGAAGCGCCGGCCGATCAGCCGCGCGCGGCGCATGTGCTTGTGCACCTCCTCCGGGAGCGCGTCGGTGGCGACGTCGAAGTCCTTCGGCTGCACCCCGAGCATCAGGTCGCGCACCGCGCCGCCGACCACGTAGGCGCGGTGACCGTGGCTCGCGAGCACCTCGCACACCTTGCGTGCGCCGTGGCTGATCGCATCGCGCCGGATGCCGTGCTCGGCGGCGGGGTAGACCTCCGGCTCGCGGCGCGTGCCGAAGCGCAGGACCTTGCGGATGAAGCGCTTGATCAACGGACCGGGACGGGGGCGGGCGCCGCGGACGGCGCCGCCGGCGCGAGTGGACAGCCGTGGAGAGCCTCGAGATGGTCTTGCGTGAGCACGTCTTGCGCGGGCCCGTGGCGGAAGCGCCCGGAATCATACACGAGGCGCGCGCGCGGCTCGCCGCAGCGGCGGACGATCTTGCCCCGCGCCGGCCCGGCGGCGGCGACGCGGCGCATCCTCACCGCAGCGAGATGACCGGCCAGCCGCGCGCGGCGGCGACCGCGCGCAGCCGCTCGTCCGGATCGACCGCCACCGCGCGCGTCACCCGCTCGAGCAGGGGCAGGTCGTTGTGCGAGTCGCTGTAGAACCAGCTCGCGGCGAACGCCTCGAGCGGACGCCCGAGCGCGGCGAGCCACTGCTCGAGCCGCGCCACCTTGCCCTCGCGGAACGCCGGGATGCCCGCGACGCCGCCGGTGAAGGCGCCGTCGCGGGTCTCGGGCTCGGTCGCGATCAGGTGCGCGACGGCGAACTCGCGCGCGATCGGGGCGGTGACGAAGGAGTTGGTCGCGGTGACGATCGCGCAGAGCGCGCCCGCGTCGCGGTGCTGCGCCACGAGGCGGCGCGCCGGCGCGCCGATCATCGGCCGGACCCGCTCGGCCATGAACGCCGCGTGCCAGGCGTCGAGCTCGGCGCGCGGGTGGCGCGCGAGCGGCGCGAGCTGGAAGGCGAGGAACTCGAAGATGTCGAGCGTGCCGGCCTTGTACTGCGCGAAGAAGCGGTCGTTCTCCGATTCGTAGGCCGCGCGGTCGAGCACGCCGCGGTCGATCAGGAACTGCGCCCACTCGTAATCCGAGTCCCCGGCGAGGAGGGTGTTGTCGAGGTCGAAGAGCGCCAGCTCCATCGGGCGGTTCACGCCGGGCCGAGCGCCTCGATCGCCGCGCGCGCGAGCGGCAGCGTCAGCGCGCGCTGCTCGGCGAGCGAGCTCCGGTCGAGCGCCTCGAGCACCGCGAGCTGGGTGCCGAGGTCGCGCGGGAGGCGGCGGAGCAGGTAGTCGAGCACCTCGTCGGGGAGCGCCATGCCGCGGCTCGCCGCGTGCGCGCGGAGCGCCGCGCGCTTCGCCGCGTGGTCGAGCGGGCGGAGCTGGAAGACGAGGCCCGACCCGAGGCGCGTGCGCAGGTCCGCACGCACGGCGAGCTGCGCGGGCGGCGCGTCGCCGGCCGCGACGAACGCCGTGCCCGCGGCGCGCGCGCGGTTGAAGGCGTCGAACGCCTCGATCTGGCCGGCGGCGTCGAGCCGGTGCACGTCGTCGATCGCCGCCACGCCCGGCGTGCGCGCCGCCGCGGCGACGAGATGGCTGCGGCCGCAGCCTGCGTCGCCCCACAGGTAGATCGCGCGTTCGCCCTCGCCGCGCACCGCCGCGCGCACCGCCGCCACCGCCGCGCCGTTCGCGCCCGCGACGAAGTTCTCGAAGGTCGGCGGCGCGGGCGGGCTGAGCTCGAGGATCAGCTGGCCGGTCACGGGAGGGGGTTCCGGTAGAATCGGGCGCGGAAAAGCGTGCAATTCTAGCGGCAAGCGCTGGCCCCGAGCTCCCGTGCCCCGTCCGACCGACTCCCTCTCGTACCGCGACGCCGGCGTCGACATCGACGCGGGCGAGGCGCTCGTGGAGCGCATCAAGCCGTTCGCGCAGCGGACCCTGCGCCCGGAGGTGCTCGCCGGCATCGGCGGCTTCGGCGCGCTCGTCGAGCTGCCGCAGCGATACCGGAACCCGGTGCTGGTCTCGGGCACCGACGGCGTCGGCACGAAGCTCAAGCTCGCATTCCTGCTGAACCGACACGACACCGTCGGCATCGATCTGGTCGCAATGAGCGTCAACGACGTGCTGGTGCAGGGCGCCGAGCCGCTCTTCTTCCTCGACTACTTCGCGTGCGGCAAGCTCGACGTCGGCGTCGCCGCCGACGTGATCAAGGGCATCGCGCGCGGGTGCGAGCAGGCGGGCTGCGCGCTGATCGGCGGCGAGACCGCCGAGATGCCGGGCATGTACCCCGACGGCGAGTACGACCTCGCCGGCTTCTGCGTCGGCGTGGCCGAGCGGGACCGCGTGATCGACGGGCGCGGCATCGCGCCGGGCGACGTGGTGCTCGGGCTCGCCTCGAGCGGCGCGCACTCGAACGGCTACTCGCTCGTGCGCCGCATCCTCGAGCGCGCCCGGCCGGACCTCGGGGCCGACTTCCACGGCCGGCCGCTCGCCGACGTCCTGCTCGAGCCGACGCGGATCTACGTGAAGCCGGTGCTGCGGCTGCTCGGGGAGGTGCCGGTCAAGGGCCTCGCGCACATCACCGGCGGCGGCCTGGTGGAGAACGTCCCCCGCGTGCTGCCCGACGGGGTGCAGGCGGTGCTCGAGCGCTCGGCGTGGCCGCTGCCGCCGCTCTTCCGCTGGCTGCAGGAGGCGGGCGGCGTGGCCGACGCCGAGATGCACCGCGTCTTCAACTGCGGCATCGGCATGGCCGTCGTCGTGGCGTCGGCGGATGCCGAGGCGGCGACGGCCCTGCTGCGTGCGGCGGGGGAGACGGTCCATCGGATCGGCGCGATCGCGGCCCGCCCGGCGGGCGCCGCCGCCACCGTCGTCCGCTAGCTGCGCGCCGCCCGTCGGATCCCCGCAGCCGATCGCCGGTTGCCCCGGCCGATCGCACGCCACCCGTGCGATAAGTCTCGCGCGGCGGCGCGCGCGCGCGAACGCGGTGCGCAGCTTGCTAGTCTCGGGGATCGACTGCCTCGCGGAAAGCCGACGCGGAACTATGACCGGATCCAGGAGCACGCACGCCAATCCCACCGGCCCGACGGTGGCGCACGGGTCGGCGAGCTTCGCGACGAGCGGCAGCACGCTGACGGTCACCAACACGCCCGGGGCGATCATCAACTGGCAGCAGTTCTCGATCCGGCCCGACGAGGTCACGCGCTTCATCCAGAGCGGCGCGGCGAGCGCGGTGCTGAACCGCGTGACCGGGGCGGATCCCTCCGCGATCCTCGGCCGGCTGCTGTCGAACGGGCGGGTGTTCCTGATCAACCCGAACGGCGTGGTGGTCGGCGCGGGCGCGCGCATCGACACCGCCGGCTTCGTCGCCTCGAGTCTCAACCTGTCGAACGAGGACTTCCTCGCCGGGCGCTTTCGCTTCACCGATCCCGGCAACGCCGGCAAGGTGACCAACGCCGGGACGATCAACGCGCATTCCGGGGGGCCGGTCTACCTGGTCGCGCCGACGGTCGAGAACCACGGCGTGATCACCGCGCCGAACGGCGACATCCTGCTCGCGGCCGGGAAGAGCGTCGAGCTCGTCTCCGCGGCCAACCCGCACCTGCGCGTGCAGTTGCAGGCCGGGGGCGAGGCGCTCAACGTCGGCCGGCTCATCGCCGAGTCCGGCTTCGCGGGGATCTACGGTGCGGCGATCCGGAACGCGGGGACGGTCAGCGCGGACGGCGCGACCGTCAACGCCGCCGGCAACGTGGTGCTGAAAGCGTCGCGCGACGTCACGCTCGCGGCGACCAGCGTCGTGAGCGCGAAGGGCCCGCAAGGCGGCAGCGTCACGGTGCAGGCCGAGCAGGGGACGCTGTTCGCGGAGGGCCGGATCGAGGCGAGCGGCGCGGCCGGCAAGGGCGGCGACGTGCAGCTGCTCGGCGCGCGGGTCGGCCTCGCCGGCGACGCCGCGGTCGACGCTTCGGGCGCAAGCGGCGGCGGGACGGTGCACATCGGCGGCAGTCGGCAGGGCGCAGGGCCGCTGCCCAACAGCCGCGCGCTCTACATCGGCGCGGACGCGACGGTCGACGCGAGCGCAACGGCGCGCGGCGACGGCGGCACGGTGATCGCCTACGCGGACGAGGCGGCGCGCATCTACGGCAGCCTCAGCGCGCGCGGCGGGCCGCAGGGCGGCGACGGCGGCTTCATCGAGACCTCGGGCCGGCAGCACCTCGACGTGCTGCGCACCCCGGACGCCACTGCGCCCGCGGGCCGCGGCGGCGAATGGCTGATCGACCCCAACAACATCCTGATCGTCAATGCGGCCGGCACGTGCACCAACCTGTCGGGGTGCGCGGCCGGGCCGAGCTGGGCGAGCACGAACGACGGCGCGCAGCTCGGCGTCAACCTCATCAACAACGCGCTGAACGCGGGGCAGAACGTCACCGTCGCCACGACGACGAGCGGCGCCAACACGCAGGCGGGCAACATCACCTTCCAGGCCGGCGCCAACGTCAGCAAGACGACCGTCGGGAGCGCGCCGGCGACGCTCACGCTCCAGGCGCACAACAACATCGACACCACCGGGGCGACGATCAGCGCCGCGAACAACGTCAACGTCGGTGCGCTGAGCGTCGTCCTGACCGCCGACGCCGACAGCTCGGGCGCCGGCAACGTCGTAGTCGGCGGCGCGGTGACCACCCGCGGGGGAAGCTTCACGGCCACGGGCGCGAACGTCGGTGGGGCCGGCGCGATCAGCACGGCCGGCCTCGCCGGGCGCACGGGCGGGAACGTCACGCTCACCGCCCAGCCGACGGGCGCCGTGAACGTCACCGGCGCGATCACGGCGAGCGGCGGCGCGGCGGCGGCCGGCAGCGCCGGTAATGCGGGCGGCACCGTCAACGTGTCCGGCGGGACCGTCACGGTCGGCGCGATCACCGCGCGCGGCAGCAATGGCGCGGCGGGGGGCTTTGCGGGCGGCAACGGCGGCACCGTCAACCTCACCAAGACCGGCGCGGCCGCGACCGCGGTGACGCTGAACGGCCTGATCGACGTGCGCGGCGGCGACTCGACGAACGGCGCGACCGGCGGCACCGGCGGGACGGTGGACGTGGACGCAGGCGCCGGTACGGTGGCCACGACCGCGGCGAACCTCGGAACGCTGATCAACGCGAGCGGCGGCCGCGGCCAGAACGGCGGCAGCGTCGACATCAGCGCGGCGGGCAGCATCAGCATCGCGGGCGCGGGCAACAAGACGATCGCGACGAGCGGCGGCGCCGCGGCGACGGGTACCGCGGGGCGCGATGCCGGGAACATCACCATCGCGTCCACTGGCGGGACGGTCACCACGCGCGCGCTGAGCGCGAACGGATCGGCGGGCGTTGGCCCCGGCAACCACGCGGGCGGCAGCGGCGGGACGATCTCGGTATCGGGCGTTGGCGCGGCGCTGAACGGAGCGGTCTCGGCGATCGGCGGCAACTCGGTGGGCACCGGCAACGGCGGCAGCGGGGGCGCGGTGACGGCCACCGGGACGACCGGCACGGTCGCGAGCGTCGCCGCGGGGACGATCAACGTCAGCGGCGGGCGCGGGCAGGATGCGGGTACGGTCACCGTGTCGAGCGGCACGACCGGAACGGTGAACCTCGCCGGCACGATCACGGCGAGCGGCGGCGCGGCCGAGACCGGCAGCGCCGGACAGAACGCCGGCACGGTCAACGTGAGCGGCGGGACGGTCGGCGTGCGCGCGATCACGGCGCTCGGTAGCGCGGCTGCAACGGGGGCAGGCGGCACCGGCGGCACGGTGAACCTCACCAAGACGGGCGCCGGCGCCACGGCCGTGACGCTCAACGGACTCATCGACGTGCGCGGCGGGAACTCGACCGCCGGCGCGGCCGGCGGCACGGGTGGGACGGTGGACATCGACGCCGGCGCGGGGTCGGTCGGGACCACCGCGGCGAACCTCGCAACGCTCATCAACGCGAGCGGCGGCAGCGGCCAGAACGGCGGCAGCGTCGACATCAGCGCGGCGGGCAACATCAGCATCGCGGGCGCGGGCAACAAGACGATCGCGACGAGCGGCGGCGCCGCGACGACGGGCACCGCGGGCCGCGACGCCGGGAACATCACCATCGCAGCGACCGGCGGGGCGGTGACCACGCGCGCGCTGACGGCGCGCGGCTCGACGGGCAACGGCGCAGGCAATGCCGGCGGCAGCGGCGGCGCGATCTCGGTCACGGGCACGGGCGCGACGCTGAACGGGGCGGTCTCGACGATCGGCGGCAATTCGGTGGGGACCGGCAACGGCGGCAGCGGGGGCGCGGTAACCGTCAACGGCACGGGCGGGAACGTCACCGTCGCGAGCACGATCACCACCACCGGCGGCCGCGGCCAGGACGCCGGCGCCGTGTCGATCACCGGCGCCGGCGCCGTGGCGGTCAACAACACCATCACCGCCTCCGGCGGCACCGCCGCGACGAACGCAGCCGGGCGGAGCGGCGGTGCGGTCACGATCACGGGCGCTTCGGTCGCGACGCGCGCGATCACCGCGAGCGGGTCGAACGCCGTCTCCGCCAACCGGAACGGCGGCGATGCCGGGACGATCGCGCTCACTGCGACCGCCGGGGGCATCGCGATCAACGGCGGCGGCACGCTGACCGCGCGCGCCGGCGCGGCGACCGGCACGGGCACCGGCGGGACGGCCGGCAGCATCACGCTGAGCGCGACCGGCGGCAACATCGCCGCAAATGCAATCACGACGCAGGGGAACACGAAGGCGGCCGGCGGGACGGTGACGCTCGCCGCGACCGGGACGACCACGACCGGCGCGATCACGACGAGCGGGGGCGCGGGCATCAACAGCGCCGGGCTCGGCGGCGGCGCGGTGTCGGTCACCGGCGCCGACGTGACGGTCGCCGCGGTCACGACGAGCGGCGGCGCCGGCGCGGGCGCGAACCAGGCGGGCGGCAACGCCGGCACGATCCTGCTCGACGCGACCGACGGCACGCCCACCATCACGCTGAACGGAAACCTCGCCGCCGCGGGCGGCGCGCGCACCGGGGCCGGAACGCCGGGGAACGGCGCGGCCATCACGCTCGACGGCAACGTGCTGCTGCCGGCGAACCGGACGATCACCTCCGCCGGCGCGGGCGGCGGCGGCGCGGGCGGCGCCGCGACCTTCAACGGCACGGTGAATTCGTCGGGTGCGGCCCGCAACCTCACGGTGAACGCCGGGACCGGTGCGGTCGCCTTCGGCGGCGCGATCGGCAACACGCTCCCGCTCAACGCGCTCAACGTCACCGGGAACGGGATCGCGCTGCCCGCGACCAACGCGGCGTCGATGATCCTCGCCAGCACCGGCGGCGACATCACCCAGTCCGGCCCGGCCGTGATCACCGGGGCGACCGCGATCACCGGCGGCGCAGGGGCGGTCACGCTCACGAACGCCGGGAACAACTTCAACACCGTGACCGTCGCCAGCAGCGCCGCCACGTCGATCATCGACGCCAACGCGCTGACCGTGGGACCGGTCAACGCGACGGGGAACGTGCTGATCCAGACCGCGCTCGGCGCGGGGAACGACCTCACGCTCGCCGGCAACGTCGCCTCGACCGCGGGCGACGTGACGCTCGCGAGCGGCGACGACATTCACTTCGGGGCGTTCGGCCCGTCGGCCCCGGCGGGGCGCTGGCTGACCTACTCGTTCAGCCCGGCCACGAACACCGGCACGATCCCGGTGCCCGGCGGCGCGAAGCCGAACCTCTACAACTGCACCTTCGGCGGCCCGTGCGGCGCGACGGTGCCGGCGACCGGCAATCACAACGTCTACCGGTACCAGCCGCTGCTCACCTACACCGCAAACGCGGCGAGCCGCGCGTACGGCGACCCGAACCCGGCCTTCACCGGTGCGGTCGGCGGCCTGGTCAACGGCGACGTCGCGGCCGACGCCTACAGCGGCACGCTCGCTTTCACCTCGCCCGCGGTCGCGACGACGCCGGTCGGCACCGCGGCGATCAACGGCTCGGGGCTCGTCTCGGACATCGGCTACGGCTTCGTGCAGGCGCCGGGCAACGCGACCGCGCTCACGATCACGCCGCGCCCGATCTCGGTGCAGGCGAACGACCAGAGCCGCGCCTACGGCGACCCGAACCCGGCCACCGGCCCGTTCACGATCACCGCGGGCACGCTCGTGGGCGCCGACGCGATCGGCTCGGTGAACGTGACGAGCCCGGCGCTGCCGACCTCGCCGGCGGGCAGCGTCTGGGTGCTCGCGAATACCGGCGCGAACTTCTCCGTCGGCTCCGCGGCGAACTACGCGATCACGCTCCAGAACGGCCAGCTCACCATCGGCCCGCGCGCGATCACCGTGCAGGCGAACAACCAGTCGCGCCCCTACGGCGACCCGAACCCCGCGACCGGGCCGTACACGATCACCGCGGGCTCGCTCGCGGGCGCCGACGCGATCACCAACGTCAGCGTCACCAGCCCGGCGACGGTCGCTTCCGGCGTCGGACCGTACGCGCTCACGCCGACCGCGGCCAACTTCGGCTCGGGGTCGGCCTCGAACTACACGATCACGTTCGCCGACGGCGTGCTCACCGTCACGCCGCGGCCGATCGTCGTCACCGCGGACAACCAGACCAAGGTCTACGGCCAGCCGGACCCGGCGCTCACCTTCGCCGCGCCGACGGTCAACGGCGACGTGCTCGCCGGCGCGCCGGTGCGCGCGGCGGGCGAGACGGTCGCCGGCGGCCCGTACGCGATCACGCAGGGCACGGTGACCAACGCGAACAACCCGAACTACAGCATCACGTTCGTGAACGGCCAGCTCGTGATCACCCCCGCGCCGCTCACGATCAGCGCCGATGGCAAGGCGCGGCTGTACGGCGATGCGAACCCGCCGCTCACCGCGACGTTTGCCGGCCTCGCGAACGGCGACACGCCGGCGGCGATCCCGGGCGTCACGCTGACCACGCCGGCGACGATCGCGTCGAACGCCGGCACCTACGCCATCAACGTCGCGAGCGGCGCCAACTCGAACTACACGATCAGCCTCGTGAACGGACAGCTGGTGATCGCGCCGGCCCCGCTCACCATCACGGCGAACGATGCGGCGCGCCGCTACGGCGAACCCAATCCCCCGTTCACCGCCAGCGCGACCGGGTTCAAGCTCGGGCAGTCGCTGGGGGATCTGAGCGGCGCGCTGTCGATCACCTCGCCGGCGACGGTGCTCTCGCCGGTCGGCACCTATCCGATCGTTCCCGCGGGCGTGTCGTCGCCCAACTACACGATCACGTTCGTGGACGGGCGCCTCGTCGTGGGGCAGGGCGTTCCGCCCGCCGACCACGCGCTCGTCACCGCTACGCAGCGCAGCGCCGACGCCGAAGACGCGGTCGCGTCGCGCGTCGCCGGCGCCGCGCGCATCGACTGCCTCGCGCTCGAGCGCGACGGCCAGCGCCGCGTGCTCGGCCGCTGCTTCTGATCCCTACCTGCCCCTGCGGGCGAGCCAGATCCCGGCCAGGATCACCGCGCCGCCCGCGAACTGCGCGGGTCCCGCGCGTTCGCCCAGGATGACCCACGCATACAGCGTCGCCATCACGGGCTGCAGGAGCAGGCTCACCGACGAGAACGACGCGGGCAGGTGCGCCATCGCGTAGGCGATCAGTCCCTGGCCCGCGGTCTGGCACACGAGCGCGAGCCCGCAGAGCACGAGCCACCCGGCCGCCGTCACCGGCAGCATCGTCTCGCCCGAGGCGACGGCAAAGGGCAGGAGCGCCGCCGCGCACACGGTCGTGCTCACCGCCATGATGCGCGCGGTGGAGCGCGCCTCGCGCAGGTGCGTCACCGCGAGGATGTACGCGCCGTAGAAGGCCGCGGTCACCACGCCGAGCGCATCGCCGAGGAGGTGCCGCTCTCCGAGACCGAAGCTCGGGCCGACCAGCACGAACGCGCCCGCCAGCGCGGTCGTCATGCCCGCCAGGAAGGTCCGCGTCACGCGCTGGCCGAATACCGCCCACGCCCCGACCGTCACGAAGATCGGCGCCAGGTTGGCGAGCAGCGTCGCGTTCGCGACCGAGGTGAACACGATCGTCAGGTGCCAGAAGGCGAGGTCGCCGGCGAAGAACAGCCCGGCGAGCAGCATCGGCAGCGTGAGCGCGCCCGCGGCGTCGCCCGGCGCGCGCGGGGCCGCGGCGGCCCAGCCCCAGAGGAGCGGCACCGCCAGCGCCGCGCGCCAGAACGCGCTCGCGGTCGGGCCGGTCTCGGACAGGCGCACGAAGATCGGGGCGAACGCGATGGCGCACGCGC
>JAGVSZ010000313.1 GCA_019137045.1 Betaproteobacteria bacterium | reverse complement strand
CTGCTGCTGCGGGCAATAGGGCAGATAGCTCGTCATCTCGACAGTCTACCGGCCCCGAAACGCCCGCGAGGACTTAACTCACCGACGCTTGGCTTCTGCCGCGCAGACTCCTAGGGGCGCGATGGCAGGCGGCCGCAGGCTGCCTGTCCGGAGGCGCGGCGTGTCGGGCGGTAAGGCGGCGAGGCGGGGCGTCCGCGCCGGACACGGAGCGTGTCCGGTATAACGGCGCGCGGGGATGTTTCTTTACATCATGTCGAATCGAATATGAAGAAGACGATCGCACGGCAAGAACCAAGCATTCGCCTGCTGAGCTGGAACATCCAGTGGGGGCGCGGCGCGGACGGCCGCGTGGACCTGGCGCGCACGCGCGACGCGATCCGCGCCGCCGGTCCGCTCGACCTGATCTGCCTGCAGGAGGTGGCGAGCAATTTCCCCGGCCTCGCCGGCGGCACGCGCGAGGATGAGCCGGATTTCTTCGCCGCGGCCTTCGCGGACTTCGAGCCGGTGTTCGGCGCGGGCATGGACGTGCCCGACGGCGACGGCGGGCGGGCGCGCTTCGGCAACCTGCTGCTGTCGCGCCTGCCCGTGGGGCAGGTGTTCCGCCACCTGCTGCCGTCGCCTGCCGACCCCGGCTGGCCGGCGATGCAGCGGGTGTGCGTGGAGGCGGTGGTGGAGGCGCCGTGGGGCCCGCTGCGGGTGCTGAGCACCCACCTGGAGTACTACTCCGCGCGCCAGCGCCATGCCCAGGTCGAGGCCTTGCGCGCGCTTCAGGCCGAGGCGGCGGACCTGGCGCGGCTGCCGGCGGCGGGCAAGGAGTCGAACCCCGCCTTCGCCGCGCGCCCGCGCCCGGCCGCGGCCGTGCTGTGCGGCGACTTCAACTGCGAGCCGGGCTCGGCCGAATACCTCGCGCTGCAGCGTCCGCTGCCCGCGTCCGGTCTGGCAACAGACGCCGAGCGCCCGCATTGGACGGATGCGTGGCCGCTCGTCCACGGCGCGCGAGCGCACGCACCCAGCGTGGGCCTGCACGGCGCGGAGTGGCCCAAACGCGCCTATTGCTGCGATTTCTTCTTCGTGAGCACCGACCTGGCGCCGCGGGTGCGCGCGGTCGAGGTGCGCGCGGACACCGCGGCCTCGGATCACCAGCCGGTGGTGATGGAGCTGGCGTGAGGCGTGAAAAAGCCGGCTGGCGCCGGCTTTTTCGTGGGGCGGACTCGCTTACTTCTTGCTGAGCGGGCCGGTGTTCGTGCCGAGCAGGGCGCGTACCACGGCGGCGGGGTCCTCTTCCTGCATCGCGTGACCGCAGCCGGCCAGCTCGACCCGCCTCACCTCGCCGCCGCCGGCTTGCAGGGCTTCGTACAGCGGGCCGACAGCCTTGACCGGGGTCATGCGGTCGAGCGCGCCGCACAGCAGCAGGGTGGGGCCGTTGCGGTGGGCGGCGGCGGCCAGCCCGTCCTGCCAGGCATTGCAGGCGGCGAGGTCGCGCGCGAGCGTCTCGCTGCCGTTGCGCTCCATGCGCGCACGGTTGCCGGTCTCGAGCGCGCGCCGGCGTTCTTCGCCGAGCACCTCGGCGGGGGCGAAGGAGAACTTGTTGATCAGCGCGTGCGCCTGCGCCGGGTCGCTGCGCGCGGCCTCGAGCAGGAGGGGCGCGACCGGCATCGGCGCGAGGCTGCCGAGCAGGTGCAGGCGGCCGATGCGCGTCGGGGCGGCGGCCGCGGCGGCGAGCGCGACCAGCGAGCCCATGCTGTGGCCGGCGAGTTCGAAGCGGTCCAGCCCCCGCGCGTCGGCGAAGGCGAGCACCCACGTCGCCATGGCGTCGACCGCGCCGGGGGCCTCGCCTTCCGAATCGCCGTGACCGGGGAGATCGGGGACGATCACCCGGCGACCGGCCGCGGCCAGCCCGGCAGTGACCGCCTGCCAGACGCCGCGGTCGTGACCGGCGCCATGGATCAGCAGGATGGCCGGCGCGGTGGCGGGGCCGAAGTCGTCGAAGGCGGCGCGGCGGCCGTCGAGCTGGAGGGTGTGGGTCATGGGTGTGTTCGTGGAGGCGTCGGGAGGGGCGGACGGCGGGGTTGTCCGCGTCCGGGTGGGAGTCGTGAGGCGCAGGGACGGGCGCGCGCCGCTCCGGGTACCGGGGCGC
>JAGVSZ010000253.1 GCA_019137045.1 Betaproteobacteria bacterium | reverse complement strand
CGCGCGCGTCGACCTGCGCAACCACCGCAAGATCGCCGTGATCGACGGCCGCGCGGCGTTCTTCGGCTCGCAGAACGTGGTGAGCGCGCACGCCAACCGCGGGCTCACGAACGAGGAGATGATGGTGCGGGCCACGGGGCCGGTGGTGCGCCAGCTCGAGGCGCTGCTGGTCGCCGACCGCTACCTCGAGACGGGCGACCTCCCGCCCGAGTCGCGGGTCGCGGACCCGATCGCGGCGCCGGCCGGCGGGGTGCGGGCCCAGGTGCTGCCGAGCGGACCGGGCTTCAACGCCGGCACCACCGAGGACGTGATGATCGCGCTGCTGTACGGCGCGCGCGACCGGGTCGTGCTGACCACGCCGTACTTCGTCCCGAGCGAGCCGTTCGCGCTGGCGCTGCGCAGCGCCGCGCGCCGCGGGGTCGAGGTGACGCTCATCGTCGACCGCGCGTCGAACAAGCCGCTCGTGCAGCTCGCGCAGCAGTCCTTCTACGACGACCTCCTCGCCGCCGGGGTGCGCATCCACGCCTATCACGGCAACTTCCTGCACGCGAAGCACATGAGCGTGGACGGCGAGCTCGCGCTGATCGGCTCGAGCAATCTCGACATCCGCTCCTTCGCCCTCAACGCCGAGGTAAGCGTGCTGATCTACGACCGCGCCGTCGCCGCGGACCTCGCCCGGGTGGAAGCGCGCCATCTCGGGGCGAGCGAGGCGATCGACGCGCGCGCATGGGCCGCGCGCGGGCGCGGCCGGCGGGTGCTGGAGAACCTCGCGCGCCTCACCGACGCGGTCCTTTGACGATTCCGGGAAGTCACGGAGCTCCATGATGCGTTCCATCGATCGTGCGGCGCGCCGCGCCGCGCTCGTCCTGCTCGTCCTCGCAGTCGCGTTGGCGCTGGCGCCGGCAAGCGCCGGCGCCCAAACCCCGGGCGCCGAGACGCCCAAGCGCCCGCGCATCGGCCTCGCGCTCTCCGGCGGCGGCGCGCGCGGCGCGGCGCACATCGGGGTGCTGAAGGTGCTCGAGGAGTTGCGCGTGCCGGTGGACTGCGTTGCCGGCACGAGCATGGGTTCGGTGGTCGGGGGAGCGTTCGCCGCGGGGACCACCCCCGCCGAGATGGAGGGGGTCATCGCCCGAACCGACTGGAAGGAGGTGTTCACCGACCGCCCGCCGCGCGCCGAGATCGCGATCCGCCGCAAGCACGACGACTACAAGCCCCTCTTCGCCCCCGAGTTCGGCTTCCGCGACGGCACCATCCTGCTGCCCAAGGGCGTCGTCACCGGAGTGACGATCGAGAGCTTCCTGCGCTTGCTGACCGAGCAGGCGCGCGACGTCCACGATTTCTCGCGGCTGCCGATCCCCTTTCGGGCGGTCGCCGCCGACATCGCGACCGGACAGGCGGTGGTGCTCGATCACGGGAGCCTCGCGCTCGCCATGCGCGCGAGCATGGCGATCCCCGGCGCGGTGACGCCGGTGGAGCTGGACGGCCGCCTGCTGGTCGACGGCGGGATCGCCGACAACCTGCCGATCGACGTGGTGCGGAAGCTCTGCGGCGACGTGATCATCGCGGTGAACATCGGCACCCCGCCGCTCAAGCGCGACGAGATCACTTCCGCGCTCAGCATCGTCGGGCAGCTGGTGAACCTGCTCGGGAAGGACTCCGTCGACCGGAACCTCGCCACGCTCACCCCTGGCGACGTGCTGATCGCGCCGGACCTCGGCGACATCTCCTCGGCGAGCTTCGAGCGCCAGCTCGAGGCGATCGCGCTCGGCGAGGCGGCCGCGCGCCGGGCGGTCGACGCGCTGCAGCGGTACAGCCTCCCGGAGGCCGAGTACGCGGCGCTCCGCAAGCGCCAGGTCGTGGCGCGCGGAGGGCTCGGCACGGTGGACGAGATCCGCTTCGAGGGCATCGAGCGCACCAACCCGGAGGTGCTGGAGGCCCTGGTGGAGTCGAAGCCCGGCGAGCCGCTCACCGAGGAGAAGCTCGGTGCGGACCTGCGCCGCATCTACGGGCGCGGTGACTTCGAGGCGGTGGACTACACCATCCAGCCGGGGCCGCGCCCGGCGCTGGTCTTCCACGTGCGCGAGAAGGAGATCGGCCCGGCGTACCTGCGCTTCGGGCTCGGGCTCACCTCGGACTTCCAGGGGGAGAACTACTTCAACGCCCTGGTGCAGTACCGCCGCACCTGGCTCAACCGGCTCGGCGGCGAGTTTGTGGCCGCGGCGCAGGTCGGCCAGAACACCTACCTCTCCACCGAGTTCTACCAGCCGATCGAGGCGCGCGCGCGCGGGTTCGTCGCGCCCTACGCGCGCGCCGGCGAGTACACCCGCGGCGTCTTCATCGGCGACGACCGCGTGGCCGAGTACGACGTGCGCGAGCTGCTCGCCGGCGTCGACCTCGGCGCGACGCTCGGCACCTGGGGCGAGGTCCGGGTCGGTCCGGTCTGGCGCCGGTTCGACGCCGAGGTCGACACCGGGTCGCCGGTCCTGCCCGACACCAGCAACAACGCGAGCGGCGTGCGCGCGCGGCTCTTCGGCGACCGGCTCGACACGGCGGTCTTCCCGCGCTCCGGTCATCGCCTGACGGTCTCCGCGTTCGAGGGCCTGAGCGCGCTCGGCGCGAGCGAGGAGTACCGCAAGGTCGAAGCGCGCTGGACGAGCGCCCACAGCTTCGGACGGCACACGGTGCAGGTGAACGCCGCCGGCGGCACCGATCTCGGGTCGGGTCTGCCGGCCTACGACTCGTTCGTCCTCGGTGGACCGTTCCTGCTCTCCGGGTACCAGATCGGGCAGTTCTCGGGACAGAGGGTCGCGTTCGGCTCGCTCAAGTACTACAACCAGATCCTGCGCCTCCCCTCGCTGCTCGGCTCGGGCGTCTTCGCCGGCGGCTCGCTCGAGGCCGGACAGATGAACGGGCTGTACCTTCCGCCGGGAGGCTCGACCGGGACGCTGTATTCGGGGTCGGTCTTCATCGGCGCGGAGACCTTCCTCGGGCCCGCGTACTTCGGCTACGGCTACGGGTGGGGCGGGAACGTGAGCAACAGCGGTACCTTCTACCTGCTGCTAGGCTCGCCGTGGGGCGGGCCCCTCTAGAAAGGAAGCTCGATGCGATCGTCCTCGACTCCGGCTGCTTCGTTCCCTGGCCGACGCCGCGCGCTGCGGCTCCTGGCCGCGGCCCCGCTCCTCGGCGCGTGCGGCGGGCCCTCGGTCCTGCGGCAGGCCGGCCTCGAGCCGGTGCCGCCCGACGGCCTCCCGCGCGCGGTGCCGGCGCCCGCGCTGCGGGTGGGCGACACCTGGCGCTACGCCATGCGCGACGCGATGACCGGCTTGACGAGCGATCGCGCCGAAATCCGCGTCATCGCTGCGGACGCGGGCGGCTATTCGCTCGCGGAAACGTCGCAGTCCGTGGGCGCATTCGAGGCGCGCTACGACCGCAGCCTCAACCTGCTGCGCAGCCGCAATCGCGTGTTCACGCCCGCGTATCCGCGCTTCGCGTTCCCGCTCGAAATCGGAAAGACCTGGCGCGCGAACGTGACATCGAGCGCGGTGCCGGCGGTGCGCTACGGCACGCTGAGCCAGCAGGTGAGCGCGACGGTGCGCGGGTGGGAGCGCGTGACCGTCCCGGCGGGCACCTTCACCGCGCTGCGCGTCGACCTCGCGATCGACTGGCGCGACACCGACGACGCCACGATCTGGGGCAACAGCAGCGAGCGCTTCTGGTTCGCGGCCGAGGTGCGCAACGCGGTCTTCCACCACCGCGTCGACTTCGCGCAGGGCCGGCTCGAGAGCAACAACAGCGTCACGGAGCTCGTCTCCTTCGCTGCGGGCGCGTGATGCGCCGGGGGCGGGTCGCGGCCGGCACCGGCGTCGCGCTCGTGTCCGCCGCGGCGGGGCTCGCCGCCGCGTTCCTGTGGGGCGTCGCGGTTCCCGGCGAGTTCCTGCGCGCACGCCTGGAGCGCGCGCTCACCGCGGCGTTCGGCGTTCCGGCGCGCATCGAGGGGCCGCTCCGCCTGCGCACCGGTCTCTCGCCGACCGCGAGCGCCGACGCGCTGGTGCTCGCCGATCCGTCGGGCCCGGCCGGCGCGACGCTGGCGCGCGGCCTCCGTCCCGCGGTACGAATCGACCTCGTTCGACTCCTGCGGGGCGCGGTGATGCTGGAGGAGGTCACCGGCGAGCGGTTGGAGATCGACCTCGTGCGGGCCGCCGACGGGCGGGCGAACTGGACGAGCGTGTTCGCGACGACGCCCGGGGGCGGGCCCCCGCCCGTCACGTTCGCGGGCATCGGGCGGCTGCGGATCGGCGCCGTGGTCGGCAGCTATCGCGGCGCCGGCGCCGCGCCGCTCGCGTTCGGCATCTCGAACTTCGACGGGACGCTGCCGCTGCGCGACCCGGCGACCGCCCGCGGCAGCGCGCAGCTCGCCGGTCAGACCGTCGCGTTCGACCTGCGCACCGCGCCGCTCGCGAACCTCGGCGCGCCCGGCGCGGCGACGCCGGTGCAAGGCACGCTGGACTGGTCCGGCGTGCGGATCGCGGTCGACGGCGCCGTCGCGCCGGACGGCAGCCGGTTCGATGGGGGGGTGCAGGCGAACGCCGACGACGCGGGTGCGCTCCTCGCCGCGCTGGGCGTGGCGGCACGCGAGCCAGGCCGGTTCGACGCGCGCGGACGCTTCGCCGTCACTGCCGCGCAGGCGAGCGTCGACGATCTCGCGCTGCATCTCGGCGACAGCGCGATGACCGGACGGGCGAGCGTCGCGTGGGGTGGCGCGCGGCCGCGCATCGTCGCGGCGCTCGCCGCCAAGCGCGTGGACGTCGGGCCGTTCCTCGGCGCCGAGCCGACGACGGACAAGACGGTCGCCGAGACGCTTGCGGAGCTGCTCGAGCGCGCCGCGACCGGCGCCGACGCCGAGGTCGTGCTTGCGATCGGGGAGCTCGCCGGCACGCCCATCGCGCTGGGCGAGCTCGAGCTCGAGGGGCGCAGCGCCGATCGCGTCATCGCCGTGCGCGCCGACGGCACGATCGCCGGCACGCGCGCGAAAGCGACGCTCGACTACGATGCGCGCAAGCCGCAGCGCACGCTCGCGGCGCGGATCGACGGCGGCGCGGTTGCGACCGCGCGGCTGCCGTCGGGGGAACGGCCGCCGGCCATTGCGGGCACCACCGGCGGCATTCGCGGTCAGCTGCGCGCCGCGGGCGGCGACCCGCGCGCGCTCGTCGCGTCGGCGCAGGCCAGTCTCGAGGCGCGCGACTTGCGCTGGACGCTCGCCGGACGGGACGGAAGACCGCTGTCCGGCCGCTTCGATGCCGTGCGCATCGCGCTGCAGGGCACCCGCGCCTCTTCCGCCGAGATCACCGGGCGGCTCGGCGCCGCGACGTGCTCGCTGAAGGTCTCGGGCGGCGCGCTGGCGCCGCTCCTCGAGCGCGCTGCCTGGCCGGTTCAGCTCGCCGGCGTGTGCCCGGGCGGCAGGCTGACCGCGCAGGGGCGGATCACGCTCGCGGAGCGGCACGTCGCGGCGGATCTCGCCTTCGACGCGTCGGCCGCGCGCATCGGGCCGATCGCGCAGGCGTTCGGGGTCGCGCCGGCCGCGCCGCACCCGTTCGCCGCGCGCGGCCGCCTCGCCGTCGACGAGCAGCTCGCGCACGTCCGGCTCGACGCGCTCCGGCTGGGAGGCACCGCCGGCGCAGGCGAGATCGCCTTCCCGCTCGGCGCAGGGGCGCCACGCGTGCGCCTCGCGCTGGCGAGCATGAACGTAGACGAGCTGAACGCGCTCGGGGAGGCGCGCCCGGCGCCCGCCCATCCGCTCGACCGCGAGGTCGTGCGCGAAAACCTGCGCCTGCCCGACGCCGACTTCGACATTGCCGCCGAGCGCGTCGCGGTGGCCGGCGAGATCCTGAGCAAGTGGCACTTCGCGGGTGCGATCCGCGCGGGCCGGCTGCCGCCGGCCGCGTACCGGTTCGCATGGCGCGGCGCAGCGGTGGCGGGCGAGCTCGGTGCCGACTTCAGCGGCGTCGCGCCGCGCGTGCAGGTGGACGCGAAGGCCTCGAACGCCGACCTCGGTGGGCTGCTCGCGCGGTTCGGCTGGAAAGGAGGAGGACTGCGCGCCGGCGCGCTCACGGTCCGCGTCCGGAGCGAAGGTGAGAAGCTGGGCGAACTGCTCGCTGCCGCGACGCTCGACGCGACGCTCGAGCGCGCGCGGCTGGACCTTGCGCAACGCCCCGCGCCCGGCCTCGCGCAGCGCGCGGACTTCGCGGCGACGCTGAAGGCGGCCCCCGGCCAGCCTGCCGCGGCCACGGCGCGCGGCACGCTCGGCGACGAGCCGTTCGATGTGACACTCGATTTGCCCAGCCTTGCCGGGCTTGCACGTGCAGGCGAAGCGCTTCCCGTGAGCCTGCGCGCGGCACTCGGCGACGCGCGTCTCCAGGGTACGGGCAAGGTCGCTCGCGACGGCACCGGCGAGGGTCGCGTGGCGCTTTCGGGCGACCGGGTCGATCGGCTCGGGAAACTGGTCGGGGTCGAGCTGCCGGCGGTCGGACCCTACGCGGCGCGCGGGACGGTCGTCGTGACCGCCGACGCGATCCGCGCGTCGGACCTCGACGTGAGCTTCGGCAAGAGCCGCCTGATGGGCAAGGCCGAGCTTCAGATCCGGCGCGCCGGCCGCGCCGTCCATTCCACCGCGTTGCGCGCCCCGGCGCTGCACCTCGAGGACATCGGCGCTGCGCGCTGGCTGGGCGGCCCGGCGCGCCCGGCGGAAGGGGAGGCGCCCGCGGCACAGCGGAGAGAGGCGGAGCTCGCCCGCGCGCTGGATCTGCTGCGCGCGGCCGACGTCGATGCGTCGATCGAAGTCGACGCCCTGCACGGCGGGGCCGAGCGCTTCGCGAGCGGGCGCCTGCGCGTGAGCCTCGCCAAGGGCGTGCTGCGTGCGCGGCTCGAGGACGTGAAGACCGCGGGCGGAACAATCGACGGCGAAATCGGCGTCGACGCGAACAGCACGCAACCGAAGGTCGCCGTACGTGCGCGCGTCGCGGGGCTGGAGTTCGGCCCGCTCGTCCGCGTGCTGGATCCCGCCTCGAAGCTCGGCGGGCGCCTCGATCTCGACGCCGACCTCGCCGCGCAGGGGCCGCCCGGTCAGCTCCTGCCCGCGCTCGGCGGAACCATCGACGTCGCGGTGTTCCCGCACGACCTGAGCGCCGGGGCGCTCGCCTTCTGGGGGACCGGCCTCCTGAGCGCGCTGCTGCGCTCGCTCGATCCGAACACGCGCTCGGAGGTCGAGTGCGCGGCCGCGAGCCTGGACGTCGCCGCCGGGGTGGCGAGCACTTCGGCCTTCTTCGTCGACACGACGCGCGTGCGGATCGTCGGCCAGGTGGAGGCGAACCTCCTGACGCGCGCGCTGTCGGGGCGGATCCGCCCGGTGTCGGAGCAGCCCGAGCTCTTCACCGTCGCCCCGACCATGCTGATCGGCGGGACGATCGGAGACCCGCGCGTGAGCGTCGCGCCGGAGAACGTGGTGCTCGCGCCGCTGCGCTTCGCCACGCCGCTCGCCGGCTTCGCGCTCGATTTCGTCGGGGCGAAGGGCCGGCTGACCGAGGGCCGGATCGGGTGCCGCGAGGCGTACGAGCGTGCGCGCCAGCTGCGCGCCGGCGCGCGGGCGCAGTGACTACTTCGACGGCGGCGGCGGAACCTGCGCGGCCTGGGCCTGGTCGAGCTGGTCGAGCACGCACTGCACGCCCGGATCGCTCGCGCGGCCCTGGATGAAGCCGGTCACGCCGGAGGTCCACTGGCCGCGGGTGATCTTGCCGTAGTAGAGACGCGAGGTCTGGTCGATGAAGTAGGTCGACTGCATGTTGCCGGGATTGGTCAGCATGTCGCCGACGTTCACGATGCCGATCGGCCGGTAATAGCAGGCGTTCTGGACCTGGTTGAGGAAGCCCTCGAAGCCCGGGGCGGGCTTCCAGGCGTCCGGCGCGCACCCGGCTAGCGCTGCCGCGGCGAAGGTGGCGAGTGCGGCGAGCGTGGCGGCGGAGCGGGTCATGTCGCGTTCTCCCTTGGGCGTGGGGCGCGATTGTCGCACGCGCGGCCGCCTGCGACGATAATGTGCGCTGGAGGACTCGAGGCGAAGGCGGCGCGATGATCGACCCTGCCCGTTACGATCCGGTTTCCCTGCCGCGACGCCGCGCCGTCGCCGCGCTCGGCGCCGGCACCCTCGGCGCGCTGCTCGGAGGCTGCGCGGCGGCGCTTCCCCCGCGTCCGGTCGATCGCGCGCGCGCGCCGCGCGTCGGCGACACCTGGCGCTATGCGTATCGCAGCGGCTGGAGGCAGGACGCCCCGCGTATGGTCGACTACGCCATCGTCTCGGTGACCGACCAGGGCATCGGCGACCGGCTGACGCTCGACGGCGCGGCGTCACCTTCGGCGGACCACCTGTTCGGATCCGGATTCGCGCTCGTCGAGCGGCCGTTCCCGGGCCTGGTCGTGCGCGACTTCTCGCCCTACCTCGAGGCGTTCGGGCCGCCGGGGCCGGGCACCTTCGCGGTGGCCATGCCGCCCGCGCAGTTCGGCACCGCCTGGTCGGGGACCGCGCGCGTGGTCGGCACCGAGCAGGTCATCACCGCGGCCGGGCGCTTCGCCGCGACCCGCGTCCAGCTCGACGGCAGCCGGCCGTTCGTGGGGATGGACGATGCCGCCGACCCGGTGCGGATCTTCGCCACTGCGTGGTACGCGCCGGCGGTGAAGCGGATCATCAAGCTCGACTTCCTCAGCCAGGCGCAGCGCCTCAACCCGCTCGCGCGCGACCACTACGAGCTCGCGTCGTACCGTGTCGCCTGAGGCGTCTCCGCGCATGCGATCGGACCGGCCGGGCGGAAGGGGAAGACGCGGGTGAGCGCGTGGGCGATCGGACTGATTGCGCTGGGGTGCGTCTACGGCGGGGCGCTGCTCGGCCTCGGCCTCCAGTGGGTGCTGCCCGAGCACCATCTGCAGGAGTCGTCGAAGGACGTCGTGAAGCTCGTCACCGGGCTGCTCGCCACGCTCTCGGCGCTCGTCCTCGGCCTGCTGGTCGCCTCCGCGAAGACCGCCTTCGATGAGGTCAACGACGGCTTCAAGCAGAACGCCGCGCGCATCATCGTGATCGACCAGGCGCTCGCGCGGTACGGACCCGAGGCGAAGGACATCCGCGTGCTGGTGCGCGCCGCGTTCGCCGCACGCCTCGGGCAGCTCTTCCCGGAGCGCCGCGGACCCGGTGCGGGACGCGACGCCCTGCGGCACCAATCGTCGGTCGAGGAGATCCAGAGCCGCGTGGACGGTCTCGCACCCCGGACCGAGCTCCAGCGCGGGCTCAAGTCCCGCGTGCTGGCGCTGATCGGGGACGTCGCGCAGGCGCGCTGGCTCGGCTACGAGCAGGCGAGCAGCCCGACCCCGCCCGCGTTCCTGGTGGTGCTGATATCGTGGCTCGCCGCGATGTTCGCGGGGTTCGGCCTGTTCGCCCCGCGCAACGCGACCGCGCTCGCGGCGCTCGCGCTCGGCGCGCTGGCCGTGTCGACCGCGATCTTCCTGATCGAGGAGATGGGCCATCCGCTCGACGGCGTGATCGCCATCTCGAGCGCGCCCCTGC
>JAGVSZ010000238.1 GCA_019137045.1 Betaproteobacteria bacterium | reverse complement strand
AGGGTCCGGTGTGCACCTCGCAGACCGCGGCGCCGATGCGCTGCGCCGCCTCCACCTGCCGCAGCTCGGCGTCGATGAAGACGCTCACCACCGTTCCGGCCGCGCCGAGCCGGGCGACCACGTCCTTCAGCCGCCGCTCCTGCGCGGCGATGTCGAGGCCGCCTTCGGTGGTGACCTCCTCGCGTCCCTCCGGCACGAGCATCGCCATCTCCGGCCGGATGCGACCGGCGATCGCGACCATTTCCCCGGTCGCCGCCATCTCGAGGTTGAGCTTGATGTGCGTGAGCTCGCGCAGCCGCCGCACGTCGTCGTCCTGGATGTGCCGGCGGTCCTCGCGCAGGTGCACCGTGATGCCGTCGGCGCCGCCGAGGTGCGCCTCCACCGCCGCCCACACCGGGTCGGGCTCGTAGGTGCGGCGCGCCTGTCGCACGGTGGCCACGTGGTCGATGTTGACGCCCAGTTCGATCATCGTTCTCAAAGATCCTGCAAGGCGCGAAAGACGGTGCGGCTGTGGAGCGTCTGCCGGTCGAGCCGATGGTCGATCAGCGCGCGCATCAGGTCGCGCGCCGCCGCCGCGGTGGCGGCGTCGGCGTAGTCGTCCCGCGCGAGGGCGAGCAGCACGCGGCCCTTCAGGAGGAGCGGATCGCCGCCCGCCGCGCCGGGGAGGACCGGGATCGGGCCGCGCTCCGGTTCGTACCGGTAGGTGCCGTCGGGTTCGATCGCCGCGCCGCTCGCGGCATCGCGCTCGAGCGCCACAGCATAGCCCAACTCCTGGAGCAGCCGGCGCTCGAACGCGCGCAGTACCGGCGCGCTCGCCGCTCCCGCGGCGAGACGCGCTACCGCCTGCGCGTAATGGTCGAACAGCAGTTCGTGCGGGTCCTCGCGCGGCAGCAGGCGCAGCAGCAGCTCGTTCAGGTAGAACCCGCACAGGAGCGCTTGCCCGCGCGGCAGCGGATGACCGCCCTGCCAGTCGCAGCGCACGAGCGTGCGCACTTCCCCGCGCCCCGACCAGGCGAACGTGAGCGGCTGGAAGGCGAGCAGCGCACCGCGCAGCGCGGAGCCCTGCCGCCGCGCGCCCTTCGCGACCAGCGGCAGCCGGCCGTGGGCGCGGGTGTAAGCCTCGACCAGGAGGCTCGTCTCGGAGTACGGATAGGCGTGCAGCACGAAGGCTGGCTGGTGGTCGACGCGCTGGCGGCTAGACATGCTCGATGCCCAGGCTGCGCAGCGCCGCCGCGCTTCCGGTCCAGTCCCTGCGCACCTTCACCCACACCTCGAGGAAGACCTTGCCCCCGAAGAGCGCCTCCATGTCGCGCCGGGCCGCGGTCGCGATTGCCTTGAGCTTCGCGCCGCCCTTGCCGACGACGATCGCCCTCTGGTTCTCCTTCTCCACCACGACCGCGACGTGAATCGTGCGCAAGGCTCCTTTGGTGCGGAACAGGTCGACGCTGACCGCGGCCCCGTAGGGCACCTCGTCGCCGAGCAGCCGGAAGAGCTTTTCGCGCACCAGCTCCGCGGCGAGAAAGCGCTCGCTGCGATCGGTCAGGGTCTGCGCCTCGAACAGCGGCGGCTGCTCGGGCAGCAGCGCGGCAAGGATCTTCAGCAGCGCCGCCAGGTTGGTCCTGCGCGCGGCGCTCACCGGCACCACCGCGGCGAACTCGAACTCGCCTGCCGCCTGCCGCAGGAACGGAAGCATGCGCGCGGGGCCGCCCAACCGGTCGCTCTTGTTGACGACCAGCACTGTCGGGATGCCCCTGGGCAGCAGGCCGAGCACGGTCCGGTCCGCGCCCTCGAAACGGCCCGCCTCCACCACGAACAGCACGACGTCGACGGTCTCCAGCGCTGCGCGCACCGCCCGGTTGAGCGCCTGGTTGAGGGGACCGCCGTGCCGGGTCTGGAACCCGGGCGTGTCCACGAACACGAACTGGGCGTCGGGACGGGTGAGGACGCCGGTGACGCGGTGGCGCGTCGTCTGCGGCTTGCCGGAGGTGATGCTGAGCTTCTGGCCGAGCAGGGCGTTCAGCAGCGTCGACTTGCCCACGTTCGGTCGGCCCACGATCGCCGCCGTTCCGCAGCGGTGCGACGCCGCGCGAGCGCTCATCGCTGCAGCCGCTCGTAGGCCGCGCGCGCCGCCTCCTGCTCCGCC
>JAGVSZ010000065.1 GCA_019137045.1 Betaproteobacteria bacterium | reverse complement strand
GCCGCGGGCATCAGGCGCGCGTCCTGGCGCGCGGCTTCCGGGGCGGGGGCGGGGGTGGGCGGCACCGCCTCCGGGGCGGGACGGACCGCCGGGGCCGCGGCCGCGCCGGCCGCCGCCTTCGCTGCGGTGTCGATCGTGGCGATGACTTCCCCGGCGACCACCGTGCTGCCGTCGCCCTTCAGCACGCTGGCGAGGACGCCGTCGGCCGGCGCGGGCAGCTCGAGCACGACCTTGTCGGTCTCGATGTCGATGAGGTTCTCGTCGCGCTGGACGGCCTCACCCTCCTTCTTGTGCCACGCGAGCAGCGTCGCCTCGGCGACCGATTCCGACAGCTGCGGCACCTTCACTTCGACCAGCATTCGACTCTCCGTCCGGTTTTTCACCGCGCTCGGCTGAGCTTCCCGCGGTGGACAGCAAAACCCGAGCGCGCAACGCGCCGGAGGCTGCGCCGCGGCGGTCCGCGGCGCGATCGGGCGACGCGGCGCTAGGTCATTTGAACTTCCCGAGCGCCTGGTCGACGACCGCCTTCTGGCGCTGGTTGTGGCGCGCGAGGTAGCCGCCCGCCGGGGCGGCCGCCGACGGCCGCCCGGCGAAGAAGAGCTTCTGGTCGGCGCGCATGTTCTCCACCAGGTAGTGCTGGGTCTGGTACCAGGCGCCCTGGTTCTGCGGCTCCTCCTGGCACCACACCACCTCGTGCGCGTTCGGGTAGCGCTTCATCTCGGCGGCGAACTGCTTGTGCGGGAACGGGTAGAGCTGCTCGACCCGGATGAGCGCGACCGTCTCCAGGCGCCGCTCGCGCCGCGCGGCGAGCAGGTCGTAGTAGACCTTGCCGGCGCACGCAATGATGCGCGTGACCGGCTTCGCCTCGAGCGCGTCGATCTCGCCGATGACCGTCTGGAAGCCGCCTTTCGCGAGCTCCTTCAACGCGGACACCGCCTCGCGCTTGCGCAGCAGCGACTTCGGGGTGAGCACGATCAGCGGCTTGCGGAACGGCCGCACCATCTGCCGGCGCAGGAGATGGAAGATCTGCGCCGGCGTGGTCGGCACGCACACCTGCACGTTGTGCTCGGCGCAGAGCTGCAGGTAGCGCTCCAGGCGCGCGGAGGAGTGCTCCGGGCCCTGCCCCTCGTAGCCGTGCGGCAGGAGCAGCGTCAGCCCGCACATGCGCCCCCACTTCACCTCGCCGGAGGTGATGAACTGGTCGATGACCACCTGCGCGCCGTTCGCGAAGTCCCCGAACTGCGCCTCCCAGATCGTCAGCTCGTTCGGCTCGGCGCAGGCGTAGCCGTACTCGAACCCGAGCACCGCCTCCTCGGACAGCACCGAGTCGATCACCACGAAGTCGGCCTGGCCTTCCTGCAGGTTCGAGAGCGGGATGAACGAGCCGGCGTCCCACTTCTCGCGCTTCTGGTCGTGGAACACCGCGTGCCGGTGCGCGAAGGTGCCGCGGCCGCAGTCCTGGCCGGAGAGGCGCACGCCGTAGCCGCTCACCAGCAGCGATGCGTACGCGAGGTTCTCCGCCATTCCCCAGTCGAGCGCCTGCTTGCCGCGCGCCATCTCGCGCCGCGCCGCCACCACGCGCTCCACCGAGGGATGGAGCTTGAAGCCCTCCGGCACCGTCGTCAGGCGCGCGCCGAGCTGCTCGAGCTCCTTGAGCGGCACCGAGGTGTCGGCCGCGTCGGTCCATTTCGCCCCGAGGAACGGCGTCCAGTCGACCGCGTACTTGCGCTGGAAGTTCGACAGCACCGGGCTCGAGGTCTGGCGGCCCTGGTCGAGCGCCTGGCGGAAGTCCTTGATCAGGCGCTCGGGCTCCTCCGCGGCGACCACTCCCTGCGCGACGAGCTTGTCGGCGTACAGCCGGCGCGTGCCCGGGTGCTGCGCGATCTTCTTGTACATGAGCGGCTGGGTGACGAACGGCTCGTCCTGCTCGTTGTGCCCGAGCCGCCGGAAGCACACCAGGTCGATCACCACGTCCTTCTTGAACTCCTTGCGGAAGTCCATCGCGAGCTGGGTCACGAAGTGCGCCGCCTCGGGGTCGTCGCCGTTCACGTGGAAGATCGGCGCCTCCACCATCTTCGCCACGTCGGTGCAGTAGATCGACGAGCGCGCGTCGCGCGGGTCGGAGGTGGTGAAGCCGATCTGGTTGTTGATGATCAGGTGCACGGTGCCGCCGGTGGAGTACCCGCGCGTCTGCGAGAGGTTGAGCGTCTCCATCACCACGCCCTGGCCGGCGAAGGCCGCATCGCCGTGCAGCAGCACCGAGACCACCTTCTCGCCGCCGCGGTCCTTGCGCCGGTGCTGGCGGGCGCGCACCGAGCCCTCGACCACCGGGTTCACGATCTCCAGGTGCGAGGGGTTGAAGGCGAGCGTGAGGTGCACCGGCCCGCCGGGCGTCGAGACGTCGGAGGAGAAGCCGAGGTGGTACTTCACGTCGCCGAGCGAGCTGCTCGCCGCCTCGCTCTTGCCCTCGAACTCGGCGAACAGGTCGTTGGCGGACTTCCCGAGCGTGTTGACGAGCACGTTCAGGCGCCCGCGGTGCGCCATCCCGATCACCAGCTCCTCGACCCCGTGCGCGCCCGCGCGCTGCACGAGCTCGTCCATCATGGCGATCGCCGTCTCGCCGCCTTCGAGCGAGAAGCGCTTCTGGCCGACGTAGCGGGTGTGCAGGTACTTCTCGAGCGTCTCGGCGGCGGTGAGGCGCTCGAGCAGCCGCCGGCGCACCTCGGGCGCGAGCTGCGGCCGGCCGCGCGCCGCCTCCAGGCGGCTCTGGATCCAGCGCTTCTGCGCGGGGTCGGAGATGTACATGAACTCGGCGCCGATCGTGCCGCAGTAGGTCTCGCGCAGCTGCTGCAGGATCTCGCGCAGGCTGGCGCGCTCCGGGCCGACCAGCGTGCCGGTGTTGAACACCGTCTCGAGGTCGGCCTCGGTGAGGTCGTAGTACGCCGGCTCCAGCTCCGCGATCGGCGGGCGCGGCATGCGCTTGAGCGGGTCGAGCTCCGCCCAGCGGTTGCCGAGGAACCGGTAGGCGCTGATGAGCATCTGGACGTAGACCTGCTTGCGCTCGACGCCGGGCTGCGCCAGGGCGCCGGCCGCGCGCAGCGTGCCCTGCTTCGCGCGCTGCGCGAACGCGCCCACGATCGGCGCGTGCGCCACGTCGCGCCCCTCCGCGGCCCCGGGCAGGACCTGCAGCCGGTCGAAGTACTCGCGCCACTCCTCCGGCACCGACTGCGGGTTGTGCAGGTACGACTCGTACAGGTCCTCCACGAACGGCGCGTTGCCGCCGAAGAGGTAGGACGTGGCGGCGAGCTCCTTCATCATGGCGCGCTTCCTCCTCGCCGCGTTCAGCGCTTCTCGATCGGCACCACGTCGCGCCGCGCCGCGCCGGTGTAGAGCTGGCGCGGCCGCCCGATCTTCTGGTCGGGATCGGAGATCATCTCGTTCCACTGCGCGATCCAGCCCACGGTGCGCGCGAGCGCGAAGATGCAGGTGAACATCGAGGTCGGGATGCCGAGCGCGCGCTGCACGATGCCGGAGTAGAAGTCGACGTTCGGATACAGCTTGCGGCTGACGAAGTACTCGTCCTCGAGCGCGATCTTCTCCAGCGCCATCGCCAGCTTGAACAGCGGGTCGTCGCCCAGCCCGAGCTCGCTCAGCACCTCGTAGGTGGTCTCGCGCATGAGCTTCGCGCGCGGGTCGTAGTTCTTGTACACGCGGTGGCCGAACCCCATCAGCTTCGCGCCCGAGTTCTTGTCCTTCACCCGCGCGATGAACTCGCCGATGCGGGCGACGCCGCCCTGCTTCTGCACGTCCTCGAGCATGTTGAGCGCCGCCTCGTTCGCGCCCCCGTGCGCCGGCCCCCACAGGCACGCGATGCCCGACGCGATGCAGGCGAACGGGTTCGCGCCCGACGACCCGGCGAGCCGCACGGTCGAGGTGGACGCGTTCTGCTCGTGGTCGGCGTGCAGGATCAGGATGCGGTCGAGCGCCCGCACCAGCACCTCGTTCACCGTGTAGTCCTCGGCCGGGACGCTGAACATCATGCGCATGAAGTTCGCGCTGTAGCCGAGGTTGTTGCGCGGGTACACGAACGGCAGGCCGATCGAGTACTTGTAGGCCATCGCGGTGAGCGTCGGCATCTTCGCGATCAGGCGGTAGGCGGCCACCTCGCGCTGGCGCGGGTCGTTGATGTCGAGCGAGTCGTGATAGAAGGCCGAGAGCGCGCCGACCACGCCGACCATCACCGCCATCGGGTGCGCGTCGCGCCGGAACCCGGTGAAGAAGCGGTTGATCTGGTCGTGCACCATGGTGTGGCGCATGACCGTCTGCACGAACTTGTCGCGCTGCTGGCGGTCGGGCAGGTCGCCGAACAGGATCAGGTAGGCGACCTCGAGGAAGTCGCAGCTCACCGCGAGCTGCTCGATCGGGTAGCCGCGGTAGAGCAGGATGCCCTGGTCGCCGTCGATGTAGGTGATGGTCGACTGGGTGCTCGCGGTGGAGAGGAAGCCGGGGTCGTAGGTGAACATCCCCGTCTTGCCGTACAGGGTGCGGATGTCCACCACCTCCGGCCCGATCGTGCCCCCGAGCACCGGGAACTCGACCATCTTGCCTTCCCCGTAGTTCAGTACCGCCTTGCCGCTCTGCCGCATCGATCTCTCCAGTCGTTCACTGCCAGCGCGCCGGGGTCGCCGGCGCGCGCTTCGCTCACGCGTCGCGGATCATCGCGACGACCGGCGCGAGCCGCGCGTCGTCGCACTCGACGCGGCCGCTGAGCAGGTCCCACAGCTCGTTGTCGCCGCGCTCCAGCAGCGCGTTCAGCGCGGCGAGCCGCCCCTCGTCGAGGGTGGCGGCGTGCCGCACGAGGAAGCGCTCGAGCAGGAGGTCGTTCTCGAGCAGCCCGCGCCGGCAGCGCCAGCGCAGCCGCCGCAGGTCGGCTTCGGTCACCGCCATGCCGCCACCGGCTCCGGCCGGCGCAGGCGGGGGCGCGCGGTTGCGCGCGCGGCCCGGATCGGGCGCCGGCTCATGTCCTCGTCGCAGGTCGAGCGGCACGGGCTCGGGACGGCCGCGTCGCCGCACCGGCGCTACACCGACCGCTTGACCATCAGCTCCTTGATCTTGCCGATGGCGCGGGTGGGATTCAACCCCTTCGGACAGGCATCGACGCAATTCATGATCGAGTGGCACCGGAACAGCCGGTACGGGTCCTCCAGGTCGTCGAGCCGTTCGCCGGTCGCCTGGTCGCGGCTGTCGGCGAGGAACCGGTAGGCCTGGAGCAGCCCCGCCGGACCGACGAACTTGTCCGGGTTCCACCAGAACGAGGGGCACGAGGTCGAGCAGCAGGCGCACAGGATGCACTCGTACAGCCCGTCCAGGGCCTCGCGCTCGGCCGGCGCCTGCAGCCGCTCCCGCTCGGGGGGCGGGTCGTCGTTGATCAGGTAGGGCCTGACCGAGTGGTACTGGTGGAAGAACTGGGTCATGTCCACGATCAGGTCGCGGATCACCGGCAACCCGGGCAGCGGCCGCAGCTCGACCGTGCCCTTCAGGTCGGCGAGCCGGGTGATGCAGGCGAGGCCGTTGCGGCCGTTGATGTTCATCGCGTCGGACCCGCACACCCCTTCCCGGCAGGAGCGGCGGAAGGCGAAGCTGTCGTCCATCGCCTTCACCCTGACGAGCGCGTCGAGCAGCATCCGGTCGGACGGCTCGAGCGCGACCTCGTAGTCCTTCCAGTAGGGCTTCGCGTCGCGGTCGGGGTCGTAGCGCAGGATGCGGATGTGCATGGGCGGTCGGGCTGCGGGGGGATCAGTACGCGCGCGCCTTGGGCGGGATCGTCTCCGCCGTCAGCGGCTTGAGGTTGACCGGCTTGTACTCGAGCCGGTCCCCCTCCTTGTACCAGAGCGTGTGCTTGAGCCAGTTCTGGTCGTCGCGCCCGTTGGGGAAGCCCGGGCGGTCGTGGCAGTCGGCGCGGTCGTGCGCGCCGCGCGACTCCTTGCGCGCGTGCGCCGACACCATGGTCGCGCGGGCGACCTCGATCAGGTTGTCGAGCTCGAGCGCCTCGACCCGGGCGGTGTTGAACACCTTGCTCTTGTCCTGGATCTCGCTGCGCGCGACCCGGTCGGAGAGCGCGCGGATCATCTGCACGCCCTCGGCGAGGAGATCGGGGAACCGGAACACCCCGCAGTGCGCCTGCATCGTGCGGCGGATCTCGTTGCCCAGCACGTGCACGCTCTCGCCGCCCCGCTGGCCGTCGAGCCGCGCGAGGCGCGCCGCCGAGCGCTCGGCGGCGTCGGCCGGCAGCGGCTTGTGCCCCGGGTTCTCGCGCAGGAACCGGATCACCGAGTCCCCCGCCGCCTTGCCGAACACGACCAGGTCGGTGAGCGAGTTGGTCCCGAGGCGGTTGGCGCCGTGCACCGAGGCGCACGCGCACTCCCCGGCCGCGTAGAACCCCGGCACCACGGTGTTCGGCCCCTGCCGGCCGGGCACCACCACCTCGCCGTGGTAGTTGGTCGGGATCCCGCCCATCTGGTAGTGCACCGTCGGCACGACCGGGATCGGCTCGCGCACCGGATCCACGTTGGCGAACTTCTTCGCGATCTCGCGGATGCCGGGCAGGCGCTTGTCGATCACCTCGGGTCCGAGATGGTCGAGCTTGAGCAGCAGGTAGTCCGCGTTCGGGCCGGCGCCGCGGCCCTCCTTGATCTCGGTGGCCATCGCGCGCGACACGACGTCGCGGCTGGCGAGATCCTTCGCGCTCGGCGCGTAGCGCTCCATGAAGCGCTCGCCGTTCTTGTTCAGCAGGTAGCCGCCTTCGCCGCGCACGCCCTCGGTGATGAGCACCCCCGCGCCGTACACCCCGGTCGGGTGGAACTGGTAGAACTCCATGTCCTCGAGCGGGATCCCGGCGCGGGCCGCCATGCCGAGGCCGTCGCCGGTGTTGATGAACGCGTTGGTGCTCGCGGCGAAGATCCGCCCGGCCCCGCCGGTCGCGAACAGCGTCGCGCGCGCGTGGAACAGCACCACCTCGCCCGTCTCCATCTCGAGCGCGGTCACCCCCAGCACCTGGCCGGACGCGTCGCGCACCAGGTCGAGCGCCATCCACTCGACGAAGAACTGGGTGCGCGCGCGCACGTTGCGCTGGTAGAGCGTGTGCAGCATCGCGTGGCCGGTGCGGTCGGCGGCGCAGCAGGAGCGCTGCACCGCGGGGCCGGCGCCCATGTTCTGCATGTGGCCGCCGAAGGGGCGCTGGTACACCGTGCCGTCCTCGTTGCGGTCGAACGGCATGCCGAAGTGCTCGAGCTCGATCACGACCTTCGGCGCCTCGCGGCACATGTACTCGATCGCGTCCTGGTCGCCGAGCCAGTCCGAGCCCTTGACGGTGTCGTACATGTGCCACTGCCAGGAGTCCGTGCCCATGTTGCCCAGGGCCGCGCCGATGCCGCCCTGCGCCGCCACCGTGTGCGAGCGCGTCGGGAACACCTTGGTCAGCACCGCGACCCGCAGCCCCGCCTCCGCGAGCTGGAGCGCGGCGCGCAGGCCGGCGCCTCCGGCGCCCACCACCACTGCATCGAACTGCCGCACGGCGAGCGCCACGCCTCAGGTCCTCCAGAGAATCTGCACCGCCCACCCGGCGCAGCCCACGAGCGCGAGGATCACCAGCACCTCGAGCGCGAGCCGCAGCCCGGCCGGCTTGACGTAGTCCATCAGGATGTCGCGCATCCCGACCCACGCGTGCAGGAACAGGCTCGCGAAGAAGAGCAGCGTCGCGAACCGCATCCAGCCCGGCGCGAAGAGCGCCTTCCACGCCGCGTGGTCCGCCGGCCGCGCCGCGGCGAACGCGGCCGCGAAGACCAGCGCGTAGACGGTCATGACGACCGCGGACATGCGCTGCACGAGCCACCCGCGCAGGCCGTAGTGCGCGCCGACCACCACCCGGTTCACCATAGCAGCAGCGCTACGAGCAGGGCCGTCAGGGCGAGGCTCACGCCGAACACGAGTCCGGCCGTCAGGCGGGCGGTGGGCAGGTCCACGCCCTTGTGCAGGTCCAGGAAGAGGTAGCGCACGCCGGCGCAGAGGTGATGCAGGAAGGCCCAGAGCAGGCCCAGCAGGACGAGCTTGGCGAGCGGGTGGGCGAGCGTGGCCGCGACCGCGGCGTACCGCTCCGGGGACGCGAGGCTTCCGTCTAGCAGGTAGAGGAGCCAGGCGCTGAAGAGGAACAGCAGTGCGCCGCTGATGCGGTGCAAGATGGAGACGACACCGGGAAGCGGGAGGTTGAGGAGGCTGAGGTTGTACCAGAGCGGGCGATTCTTTTTCAGCGCAGCATCAGGCATCTAGCACATCCCTGTCGAACTTCACCGCGGGCGCGGAGCGTAGTCGGAAGGCGCTGAAGTATAGCAGCGGCCTCCCCGGTTTGTGGCTTGCACAAGATTGCGCGACGGCGCCGCGCTCGCAGCGCCGCGACGCCGGACGGTGCGAACGGCGATCGTTCGCGCGCGTGGGCCGCTGCGTTGACACTGCCGGGCGCGCCGCCTAAACTCGATTCGCACGTTGCGCCGCAACAACGCCGCGCCCCATCGTCCTCGTCCTCTCCTCGGAGCACACGCCATGGCGAAAGCCCCCGTTCGCGTCGCCGTCACCGGCGCCGCCGGCCAGATCGGTTACAGCCTCCTCTTCCGCATCGCGAGCGGCCAGATGCTCGGCCCCGACCAGCCGGTCGTCCTGCAGCTGCTCGAGATCCCGGACGAGAAGGCGCAGAAGGCGCTCAAGGGCGTGATGATGGAGCTCGACGACTGCGCGTTTCCGCTGCTCGCGGGCATGAGCGCGCACGCCGACCCGAACACCGCGTTCAAGGACGCGGGCATCGCGCTCCTCGTCGGCGCGCGCCCGCGCGGCCCGGGGATGGAGCGCAAGGACCTCCTGTCCGCCAACGCGCAGATCTTCACCGCCCAGGGCAAGGCGCTCGACGCGGTCGCCAGCCGCGACGTCAAGGTGCTGGTCGTGGGCAACCCCGCGAACACGAACGCGCACATCGCGATGAAGAGCGCGCCGGGCCTGCCGCGCACGAGCTTCACCGCGATGCTCCGTCTGGACCACAACCGCGCGATCTCCCAGCTCGCGGCGAAGGCGGGGAAGCCGGTGAGCGCGGTCGAGAAGATGATCGTCTGGGGCAACCACTCGCCCACCATGTATCCGGACTACCGCTTCGCGACCATCGACGGCCAGCCCGCGCCGCGCGTCGTGCCCGACCAGGGGTGGTACCGCGACACGTTCATCCCGACGGTGGGCAAGCGCGGGGCCGCGATCATCGAGGCGCGCGGCCTGTCCTCGGCCGCCTCGGCGGCGAACGCGGCGATCGACCACGTGCGCGACTGGGTGCTCGGCACGGCCGGGAAGTGGGTGACCATGGGCATCCCCTCGGACGGCGACTACGGCATCCCGGCGGACGTCGTGTACGGCATGCCCGTCACCTGCGCCGGCGGCCAGTACACGCTGATCAAGGGCCTCGAGATCGACGACTTCAGCCGCCAGAAGATGGACGGGACGCTGAAGGAGCTGCTCGAGGAGCGCGAAGGCGTGCGGCACCTGCTGCCCGGTTGAGCGCGGCGCGCCCGCCGGCCGCGGGCCCGCT
>JAGVSZ010000088.1 GCA_019137045.1 Betaproteobacteria bacterium | reverse complement strand
CGGCGCGCGGCGGTGGAGGCCGCCGGCCGCGCGGCGGACGTGGCGGTGACGCGCATCGGGCGGATCGTCGCCGGCCCGCCCGCGGCGCGCCTCCTCGACGCGGCCGGCGCGCCCGTCCGGGTTGCGCGGGCCGGGTTCGACCACTTCCGATGAGGGGGCCGCCCACGGCGCGGCCGACGCCCGGCTTCCTGCTCGCGCACCCCGCCCATTTCATCGCCCTCGGTTTCGGCACCGGCCTCGCCCCGGTGGTGCCGGGCACGTTCGGGACGCTGCTCGCGATCCCCCTGTACGCGCTCCTCGCGCAGTGGTTGGCGGCGCCCGGCGTCGGCGCCGCGATCGCCGCCTTCTTCGTCCTGGGCGTCTGGGCCTGCGGCCGGACCGGCCGCGACCTCGGCGTCCCGGACCACGGGGCGATGAACTGGGACGAGGTGGTCGCGTTCCTCGCGGTGCTGCTGTTCGCGCCGGCGGGCGGGTGGTGGACGCTCGGCGCGTTCGCGGCGTTCCGCTTCTTCGACATGGCGAAGCCGCCGCCGATCCGGCGCGTGGAGCGCGCGCTCGCGGGCGGTCTAGGCGTCATGGCCGATGACGCGATCGCGGCGTTCTATACACTGCTCGTTCTGGCCGTCGCGCAACGTCTCGTCGCATGATGCTGGACTGGATCGCCAACCGCGTCGGCGAGCAGCTGAAGTCCCAGCGCCTCGTCCTCGCCACGGCCGAGTCGTGCACCGGGGGCTGGGTCGCGCAGGCCGTCACCTCGGTCGCCGGCAGCTCCGACTGGTTCGACCGCGGCTTCGTCACCTATTCGAACGCCGCGAAGCGCGAGATGCTGGGGGTGCGCGACGAGACGCTCGCGCGGCACGGCGCGGTGAGCGAGGAGACCGCGCGCGAGATGGCCGCCGGCGCCCTCGCCGCGAGCCGCGCGCACGTCGCGCTCGCGATCACCGGGATCGCGGGCCCGGCCGGCGGCACGCCGCAGAAGCCGGTCGGCACGGTGTGCTTCGCGTGGGCGCGGCGCGGCGGCGCGACCGAGGCGGCGACGCGCCATTTCGAGGGCGACCGCGAGGCGGTGCGCCGCCAGTCGGTCATGTTCGGCCTGCAGGGCGTGCTCGACCGCGCCGCCCGCTGACCGCGCTTGACGCGCGCCCGGCGCGGTCTCGGGATGCCGGCAAACACCAGAACACTCGCAGCGCGCCGGAAGGGAAGCGGATGCCGGACCGCTCGGGCGGGGGCGACACCCTGCCGGGCCTCTTCAAGGGGTTCGCCGACGTGCTCGCGGAGAGCGGCATGCCGTCCGGCCTCGGCTCGCCCGAGCGGCTCGCGCGCCGCGCGCAGACGAACCGCCTCCTGCGGCGGCGCTGCCAGGACTTCCTCGTCCGGCACGCGAGCGACTACTCCCCGCCCCGCCAGTATCGCGTGCGCTCCCAGTCGCGCGGCGCGGCAATCGCCGCCGCATGGCCGGGACCCGAATCGATGCGCTCGAACTTCCATCTCGCCTCGTCCCCCGGCCGATCGCGCACCGCGAGCAAGCGCGGCTGCGCGGCGCCGACCGTGACGTCGAACGCGTCGAGCGCGCGCGCAAGGCCGTCGCCGCACGCCTTGAGGTAGGCCTCCTTCAGCGTCCAGGTCTCGAAGAACGCGCGCAGCCGATCGCTCGCCGCGATCTGCGCGAGCGCCGCGCACTCGCGCGGCGAGAAGTAGCGCGCGGCGAAGCCTTCGAGGTCGTCGAGCGCGCGCACGCGCTCGACGTCCACGCCGACCTCGAGCCCGCGGCTGACCGCGACCAGGGCGACATCCCCCGAGTGGCTGAGGCTGAACCGCAGCGCCCGACCCGCGGCCGGCGCCGCGACGAACGGCTTGCCGTGGACGCTCTCGCCGAAAGACAGGGCGGCCGGCGCCGCGTCCACGCAGGACGCGAGAATCGCGCGCAGCGCCGCGTGCGAGGCGACGAACCGGTCGCGGTCGCCGGGGAAGCGGAAGCGGCCGGCGCGCGCGCGCTCCGCGTCGGAGAGCGTGGCGAGCGCCGCCGCGCCGCGCAGCCCGGCGAGGTCGATGCGCCAGACGTGGACTTCGCCGCCGCGCAGTTCGACCCGGCCCGACGACGTCCGCCACACGTCGCCCGCGACGCGCGGGCGCGGGAGGTCGGGGACGTTCGGCAGGGGTTCCAAGGGCGCGTCCGGCGCAGGTTGCAGCGAGCATACGCGAACGGTGCGCGGAGGGCGCCGCCCCACGCGCGCGCCGGACTCTGCTCTAATGGCGCCGCGGGGAAGCCGACCCGGCCACCACGCGGGTCGCCCCCGGGGTGGCGGCACACACTTACAACACTCGGGAGCCTGCCGTTGCGGTGCGTCACCTGCGGTGCGGAGAATCGCGCCGGCCGGCGCTTTTGCGGCCAATGCGGCAGCGCTTTGTCCCGCTCGTGCGCGGCGTGCGGCTTCACCAACGAGCCGGACGAGAAGTTCTGCGGCGGTTGCGGCGCCCCGCTCGCTACCGCGCGCCCGCCCGCCGCCGCCGCGGCGCCCGAGCCTGCGCCCAAGCCCGAGTCGCCGCCCAAGCCCGGGCCGGCGCCGGAAACCACCGAGGCGACCCGCCGGCAGGTCACCGTCCTGTTCTGCGATCTGGTCGGGTCGACCGCGCTCTCCGAGCGGCTCGACCCCGAGGAGCTGACCGAGCTGCTCGCCGCGTACCAGGACGCCTGCGCGCGCGTGATCACGCGCTACGAGGGGCACATCGGCCGCTACGTCGGCGACGCGCTCCTGGTCTATTTCGGCTACCCGCGGGCGCACGAGGAGGACGCGCAGCGCGCAGTGTGGACCGCGCTCGGGCTGGTCGAGGCGATCGCGGCGCTGAACGGGGAGCTTCGCCGCCCCGACATGGCGCTCGCGGTGCGCATCGGCATCGCGACCGGGCTGGTCGTGGTGGGCGACATCGGCACCGGCGAGCGGCGCGAGAAGGCGGCGATCGTCGGCGATACGCCCAACCTCGCGGCGCGCCTGCAGGGCATCGCCGCGCCCAACCACATCGTCATCGGCGCCACGACCGCGCGCCTGGTCGAGGGCCTGTTCGTCTGCGACGACCTGGGACCGCAGCACCTCAAGGGCATCTCGCAGCCGGTGCGCGCCTACCGCGTGCGCGAGGCCTCCGGTGCGCGCAGCCGCTTCGAAGCCAAGGCGAGCACCGGCCTCGCCGCGATGGTCGGCCGCGACGAGGAGGCCGCGCTGCTCGATCGGCGCTGGCAGCAGTCCAGCGCCGGCGACGGACAGATCGTGCTGATCTCCGGCGAGGCCGGGCTCGGAAAATCGCGCATCGTCCAGGCCCTCAAGGAGCGCGCGGGCGAGGAGAACCGCAGCCGGATCCTCTATTACTGCTCGCCCTACCATCGCGACACCCCGTTCCACCCGGTCATCGACCAGTTCGAGCGCGCGCTGCGCCTGGAGCGGCGCGACACGCTCGACCAGAGGCTGGACAAGCTCGAGGCGGTGCTCGCCCAGCTCGACATGCCGGTGCAGCCGTACGGGCCGCTCTTCGCGGCGCTCCTCTCGCTGCGCGCCGAGGTGCGCTACGGGCCGCTCGTCTGGAGCCCCGAGGACACGAAGAGGCGGACCCTCCAGGGTCTGGTCCGGTTGATCTCCGCCGTCGCGGTCCGGCAGCCGGCGCTGATGGTGATCGAGGACCTGCACTGGGCCGACCCCTCCACCCTGGAGATGCTCGACCTGCTGGTCGACCAGATCCCGCGCTCGCGCCTGCTCCTGCTCGCCACGCTCCGGCCGGAGTTCGATCCGCCCTGGGGCGACCGGCCGCACGTGAACCACGTCCGGCTGCGGCGGCTGAGCCGCAAGGAGAGCGCCGCGCTGGTCGCGCAGGTCGCGGGCGTGGCGCCGCTCGCCGACGACGTGGTGCGGCAGATCGTGGAGCGCACCGACGGCGTGCCGCTCTTCGTCGAGGAGCTCACCAAGAGCGCGCTCGAATCCGAGGCGCTGCGGGACCGGGGCGGCCGCTCGCGCGCCGCCGATCCCCCGCCGACGCTCGCCGTCCCCGCGTCGCTGCAGGAGTCGCTGATGGCGCGCCTGGACCGGCTCGCGCCGGTGAAGGAGGTGGCGCAGGTCGCGGCCGCGCTCGGGCGCACCTTCACGCGCGACCTCCTCGGGCAGGTCTCGCACATGGCCGAGTCGGCGCTCGAGAGCGCGCTCGACAAGCTGGTGGACGCCGAGCTCGTCTATCGCCGCGGCATTCCGCCCGACGCGGTGTACGAGTTCAAGCACGCGCTGGTGCAGGACGTCGCCTACTCGAGCCTGCTGCGCAACAAGCGCCAGCAGCTGCACGCGGAGATCGCCGGCGCGCTGGTGCGCCAGTACCCGGAGCTGGTCGAGACCCACCCGGAGCTCGTCGCGCACCACTTCCGCGAGGCGGGGCTCCCGGCGCACGCCATCCCGCACGCCCTGCGCGCGGGCGACCTGGCCGCGGCGCGCTTCGCGCGCGCGGAGGCGACCGCGCACTACGAGTCCGCACACGCGATGGCGCGCGCGCTGCCGCCTGCCGACGAGGCGGCGCGCGCCGAGATCCGCGCGGTTCTCAGGCTCGCGGCGGTGGCGTCGAACCGCGCCCAGTTCGAGCGCGACCTGGAGAACCTGGCGCGGGCGCGCACCCTCGCCGAGCGGATCGGCGACCAGGAGCTGCTGTGCCGGGTGCTCTACTGGATCGGGCGGGTGAACTACGTCCGCGGCCGGTTCGACGCCGGCATCGAGTTCGCGGAGCGCTCGCTCCGCATCGCCGAGTCGCTCGGCGGCGCGGACCCGGTCACCGCCGACCCGGTGAACCTCCTCGCGCGCATCCACTGCCTCACCGGCGAGCCGAAGCAGGCCGTCCCCTACGCCGAGCGCAGCGTCGAGCAGATGGCGCGGCTCGGCAACCGCGTGGAGGAGGCGGCGGTCGCCGGCGTGCTGTCGTTCGCCTACGGGCTGCACGGCCGCTTCGAGCCGGCGTTCGAGGCGGCCGAGCGGGGGGTGAGCGTGGCGCGCGCGACCGAGCACCTGCCCACGCTCGCCGCGTGCCTGATGTTCCGCGCGGTGGTGCGCGGCTGGCACGGCGAGCTCGAGCGCGCGGTCGAGGACTTCGATGCGGCGATCGACGTGAGCGCACGCTCGGGCGACCTCTTCCGCCGCTACCTGAGCCACGGTTTCCGCGGCGAGGCGCACCTGATCGCGGGCGAGCCGGCGCGCGCCGAGGCCGATCTCAACCACTGCCTCGCGCTCGGCGCGCAGATCGGCACTTCGTTCCACCGCGCCGCCTTCAAGGCGTTCCTCGCCGAAGTGCGGCTGGAGCAGGGCGACGCCGAGAACGCGCTGTGGCTGGTCGAGGAGGCGCTCGGGGGCAGCACCGAGAAGGCGCACGAGTGGAGCCGCTCGATCGCGCTGCGCGCGCACGGCGAGGCGCTCGCCGCGGCGAGCTCGCCCGCGCTCGCGCGCGCCGCGGAGTCGATCGGCGCCGCGATCGCCATCCAGCAGGGCCGCGAGTGCCGGTGCGACCTCGCCTGGTCGCACCTCGCGCTCGCGCGCCTCGCCGCGCGCCAGGGCGACGCCGCGCGCGCACGGGCGGTCCTCGCCGCCGCGGCCGGGATGTTCCGGGAGATGGGCATCGGGAGCGGGGTGCAGCGCGCGCGCGCGGCGGCGGCGGCGCTCGACCGCGCGCCGGACGAGTCGCCGTCGCAGGACGGCGTGCGCGCGGCATGACGCAAGCGGGAGCGGCGCGCATGCGACCTTCCGCGGACGGGCGTCTGCGCGCGCGGCGGCGCGCGCTCGCCGCGCTGCTCGCCCTCCCGCTCGCCGCCGGCGCGCAGATCGACGCCGGCCCGTACGTGCCGAGCCCGAGCGTGATCGTCGACGAGATGCTCAAGCTCGGCGCGATCCGCGGCGACGACTACCTGATCGACCTCGGCTCGGGCGACGGGCGCATCCCGATCACCGCGGCGCAGCGTTTCGGCGCGCGCGGGTTCGGGGTGGACATCAAGCCCGAGCTGGTGAAGCTCGCGAACGAGAACGCCGCGCGCGCCGGGGTGGCCGACAAGGTCCGCTTCGAGCGCCGCGACCTGTTCGAGACCAGCCTCGCGGAGGCGAGCGTGGTGACGCTCTACCTGCTGCCCGGGATCGTCACCAAGCTCGTGCCGAAGATCCTGGCCGAGATGAAGCCGGGCGCGCGCGTCGTGTCGCACGACTACCCGCTCGCGCCGTGGAAGGAGGACCGCTTCGTCCAGTTCGACACGCCCGAGAAGGAGCCGATCAGCGGCACCACCCGCACCGTGCTCTACCTCTACACCGTGCCCGCGCGCGTCGGCGGCGAGTGGCGGCTCGAGCTGCCGCCGTCGGTCGCGCAGCAGCCCGCGCGGCTCACGCTCGCCCAGCACCCGATGGGAACCCGCGGCTCGGTCACGATCGGGAAGCGCGTGATCGCGCTCGGCGAGGTCAAGGTCTCCGGCGACGCGGTCCGGCTCGCGATCCCGGGCCTGGGGGGCGGCGGGAAGCCGCTGGTGCTGGAGGGGCGGGCGCGCGGCGACGTGATCGAGGGCACGGCGCCGGCCCCGTGGCGGGCGACTCGTCCCTAGCGCGCCGGCGACGCGGCCCGGGGCGGGAGTTGGCTGCGGGCGCGGCCGCCGGCGTGCAGATCTCCGTGCCAACGGACTATCGACTGCGAGGCCGCGCGCGCATGCCGATGAGCCAGGGCGCGCGGCGCGAGTCGCCGCCAAAGCCGGAAAAAACTCCTCCACCCGTCGCTCGAAGCGGAGTAGATTTTTGCTTGGGCCCGCCGATCCAGTCCGTGGTCCGATCGCCGTTCGAGATTCCGATCCGCCGCGCCAGAGGCCCATGAGCTCCGTCCGACCCGCCGCCGTCGCCGGGCTCTTCTATCCGGGCAACCAGGCCGAGCTCGCGCGCGACGTCCTCGGCATGCTCGAGCAGGCGCGCGAGGCGCCGCTCGCGCCCGGCTTCCCGAAGGCGCTGATCGTCCCGCACGCGGGGTACATCTACTCCGGCCCGGTGGCGGCGAGCGCTTTCGCGCTGCTGCGCCCCGCGGCCGGGATCGTGCGGCGGGTGGTGCTGCTCGGCCCCTGCCACCGCGTCGGCGTGCGCGGCCTCGCGCTGCCGGGCGCCACGGCGTTCCAGACGCCGCTCGGGACGATCCCGGTCGACGCGGCGGCGGTGCGCGCGCTCACCGGCCTGCCCCAGGTGGTGAGCTTTCCCGCGACCCACGCGCGCGAGCACTCGCTCGAGGTGCAACTGCCGTTCCTGCAGCAGGTCCTGCGCGAGTTCGAGCTCGTGCCGCTGGTGGTCGGGTCGGCGAGCGCGGAGGAGGTCGCCGCGGTGGTCGACCGGCTCTGGGACGGACCGGAGACGCTGTTCGTGATCAGCTCGGATCTCTCGCACTACCGCAGCTACGAGGCGGCGCGCGAGATCGACGGCCGCACGGTGCAGGCGATCCTCGACTTCCGCACCGACATCGACCACGAGCAGGCCTGCGGGGCGACGCCGGTGACCGGTTTTCTCCTCGCGGCAAAGCGGCGCGGGCTCGCCATCGAGGCCCTCGACGCGCGCAACTCGGGCGACACCGCGGGGGGGCGCGACCGCGTCGTCGGCTATGCCTCGTTCGCGCTGTGGGAAGGCCGGCGCGCCTACGACGACGCCCACGGCCGCGCGCTGCTCGGCCTCGCGCGCGGCGCGGTGGGCGAAGCGCTCGGCGGCGGGCCGGTCGCGATCCCCGACGAGCCGTGGCTCAGGGAGAAGCGCGCGACTTTCGTGACGCTGACTTCAGGCGGCAGGCTGCGCGGCTGCATCGGCAGCCTGCAGCCGACGCGCGCGCTCGGCGCCGACGTAGTCGCGAACGCGGCGAACGCGGCGCTCGCCGACCGGCGCTTCGCGCCGCTGAAGCCCGACGAGCTCGCGGCGGTCGAGATGGAGGTGTCGCTGCTCTCCGCGCCGGCGCTCGTCCAGTTCGCCGACGCGGACGAGCTCGTCGCGCAGCTGCGGCCCGGCGTGGACGGCGTCATCCTCGCGGCGGACGGGAAGCGCGGCACCTACCTGCCGCAGGTGTGGGAGCAGATCCCCGACCCGGCGCAGTTCCTCGCGAGCCTCAAGCAGAAGGCCGGCATCGCGGCCGAGACGCGCCTGACGCGCTGCCAGGTGTGGCGCTACCAGGTGCGCAAGTGGAGGGAGTCCGACCTCAGGGCGCACTGATGAGCGCGGTACCCGAGTCGCAGTACCCCGCCCGCTGGTGGCACCGGCTCGACGACGGGCGCATCCAGTGCGATCTGTGCCCGCGCGACTGCCGGCTGCACGAAGGGCAGCGCGGGGCGTGCTTCGTGCGCAGCCGCTCCGGCGACCGGATGATCCTGACGACCTACGGCCGGTCGTCCGGGTTCTGCGTCGACCCGATCGAGAAGAAGCCGCTCAACCAGTTCTACCCCGGGTCGAGCATCCTCTCGTTCGGCACCGCCGGGTGCAACCTCGCGTGCAAGTTCTGCCAGAACTGGGACATCTCCAAGTCGCGCGCGCTGGACACGCTCGCCGACTCGGCCTCCCCGGAGACGATCGCGGTCGCGGCCGAGAAGCTCGGCTGCAAGTCGGTGGCGTTCACCTACAACGACCCGGTCATCTTTGCCGAGTATGCGCTGGACGTGGCCGACGCGTGCCACGCGCGCGGGATCAAGACGGTGGCGGTGACCGCGGGCTACATCTCGCCCGGCGCGCGGGAGGCGTTCTACGCGAAGATGGACGCGGCGAACGTCGACCTCAAGGCATTCACCGACGACTTCTACTTCAAGCTCTGCGGCGCGCACCTCCAGCCGGTCCTCGACACGCTCGTCTACCTCAAGCGCGAGACCGAGGTCTGGTTCGAGCTCACGACGCTGCTCATCCCCGGCAAGAACGACTCGTCCGAGGAGATCGAGGCCGAGTGCAGGTGGATCGTGCAGGAACTCGGCGCCGACGTGCCGGTCCACTTCACCGCCTTCCACCCCGACTACAAGATGGACGACCTGCCGGCGACGCCCCCCGCGACGCTCACGCGCGCGCGCCTGATCGCCGAGCGCGCCGGGCTGCGCTACGTGTACACCGGGAACGTGCACGACACCGAGGGCGGGACGACGTTCTGCCCGGGCTGCCGCAACGCGCTGATCGTGCGCGACTGGCACCGCATCCTCAACTACCGCGTGACCGACGACGGGCGCTGCAAGGAGTGCGGCGCTGCGCTCGCCGGGCGGTATGAGAAACCCGGCCAGCCGTTCGGGCCGCGGCGCATCCCCGTCCGGCTCGCCAATTTTCACGCGGCCTGAGGCCGCGCCGGTCTCGGGTGCTTCCTGCGGCGCCCGGCTGCTAGCAGGCCGTTGAAGAATGTCCCGTGAAGCCGTTTTTTGGCACGGTCGACGAACCTCGCGAGGTTGGGGCGGCTGGTTCTTTGAGCTTCATTCGCTCTGTCATGGTTGATTCCCGTGGTCTTCGGACGCGACTACCCAGTGGCTGGCTGCATTCGAGCCATCCTGAGCAGGTTGTAGGCCGCCCCGACCATGTAGGCGGCGAGCTGCGTCTTGGCGATGCCGACGAAGCGAGTGCGTCGCAAGCCGCCGACCGACTTCATCCAGCCGAAGATCTCCTC
>JAGVSZ010000168.1 GCA_019137045.1 Betaproteobacteria bacterium | reverse complement strand
GGCGGCGAGGCGGATTCGCTTCATCTCTAGGCTCCTCGTATCGGAATGGATTGCATGGCGGCGCGCCCCGCCGTCTACAGGACGTAGCGCGCCAGATCCTCGCTCGCGGCCAGGTCCCGGAGCCGCGCGTCGACGTACGCGGCGTCGATCGTGACCGTTCTCGTGCCGCCCCGTCCGGCCTCGAACGACACGTCCTCGAGCAGCTTCTCGATCACCGTGTACAGGCGGCGCGCGCCGATGTTCTCGGTCTTCTCGTTCACCGCAAACGCGATCTCGGCCATGCGCGTGACCGCGTCGGGCCGGAACTCCACCGCCACCCCCTCGGTCGCGAGGAGCGCCTCGTACTGCCGCACGAGGCACGCGTCGGTGTTGGTCAGGATCTGCTCGAAGTCGGCGGCGGTGAGCGAGTCGAGCTCGACGCGGATCGGGAACCGGCCCTGCATCTCCGGGATGAGGTCGGAGGGCTTGGCGAGGTGGAACGCGCCGCTCGCGATGAACAGGATGTGGTCGGTCTTCACCATGCCGTGGCGCGTGGAGATGGTGGTGCCCTCGACGAGCGGCAGCAGGTCGCGCTGCACGCCCTGGCGCGACACGTCCGCCCCGTGCATCTCGGAGCGGCTCGCGATCTTGTCGATCTCGTCGAGAAAGACGATGCCGTTCTGCTCGACGTTCGCGAGCGCCTTTGCCTTGAGCTCCTCGTCGTTCACCAGCCGCGCCGCCTCCTCGTCGACGAGCAGGCGCAGCGCCTCCTTCACCTTGAGCTTGCGCAGCTTCTTGCGACCGCCGGCGAGGTTCTGGAACATGCCCTGGAGCTGCTGGGTCAGCTCCTCCATCCCCGGCGGCGCGAGGATCTCCATCGCGGCCTGGCCAGCGGCCACCTCGATCTCGATCTCCCGGTCGTCGAGCTCGCCCTCGCGCAGCTTCTTGCGGAAACGCTGACGCGTGCCGGACTCGTCGCCCTCGGCCGGCTTCGCGCCGAACCCGAAGTCGCGCGCCGGCGGCAGCAGCGCGTCGAGGATGCGCTCCTCGGCGGCGTCCTCGGCGCGCGCCCGCACGTGCCGGGTCGCCGCTTCGCGCGCGTTCTTGAGCGCGATCTCGACCAGGTCGCGCACGATGGTGTCGACGTCGCGCCCGACGTAGCCGACCTCGGTGAACTTGGTCGCCTCGACCTTGATGAACGGCGCGTCGGCGAGGCGCGCGAGGCGGCGCGCGATCTCGGTCTTGCCGACGCCGGTCGGCCCGATCATCAGGATGTTCTTGGGGGTGATCTCCTGGCGCAGCGGCTCCGCCACCTGCTGGCGGCGCCAGCGGTTGCGCAGGGCGATCGCCACCGCGCGCTTGGCTTTCGCCTGGCCGATGATGTGCTTGTCGAGCTCGTGGACGATTTCTTGTGGCGTCATGCCGGACATGGCCGACTCCGGTGATGCGACGGTCGCGCGCGCCCGAGGGCTACTCGAGCACTTCCACGACCACGTTCTGGTTGGTGTAGATGCACAGCTCGCCTGCGATCGCTAGGCTCTTGCGCACGATCGCCTCGGCGCCGAGCTCGCTGTTCTCGACCAGCGCGCGCGCGGCCGCCTGCGCGAACGCGCCGCCCGACCCGATCGCGATGATGCCGTGCTCGGGCTCCAGCACGTCGCCGGCGCCGGTGATCACGAGCGACGCGTCGCGGTCGGCGACGGCCAGCATGGCCTCGAGCCGGCGCAGGATGCGGTCGGTGCGCCAGTCCTTCGCCAGCTCGACCGCCGAACGCAGGAGATTGCCCTGGTGCTTCTCGAGCTTCGCCTCGAAGCGCTCGAACAGCGTGAAGGCGTCGGCGGTGCCGCCGGCGAAACCGGCGAGGATGCGGTCGTGGTACAGGCGCCGGACCTTGCGCGCGCCGGCCTTGATGACGACGTTGCCGAGCGTCACCTGGCCGTCGCCGCCGAGCGCAACCGCGCCCCCGCGACGCACGGACAGGATGGTGGTGCCGTGGAACTGTTCCATGAAAGCGAGCTTACGCGCGAATCCGCTAGCTGGGGGCGGCGGACGGGAATGTCAAGACGCGCGCGCCGCGTCGCGCGTGCCCGCCGCGGCGCGCGCGGAGGTCACTTCCTGGGAATGATGCGCGCGACCTTCGGGATGCCCATGACCGCGAACAGGGCGACGATCATCTCGCCCGCGCCCCGGATCACCAGCTGCTTGCCCTCGGCCTGGAGCTTCTCCAGCGCGTTCAGCAGCCGCCCCGCGTTCACGAAGTCGACGCGGCGCGCGGTCGAGAAGTCGAGCACCACCGGGTTCGCCGCGGCGGCGTAGTTGCCGAGCTCGCTGAAGAGCTGGTCGCTCTGGCCCGCCACCTCTCCGCTCACGTGGAACGCGTCGTCGGCCACCTGGACGGCAACCGGCTGGGACTCGCCCATCGGGTCGGCCTTCGGCCGCGGCGGCGGCGCTTCCCAGGACGGAGGCGACACCTCGTAGGTCACCGCGTAGTCGACCGCGGCCTCCTCGAACTCGTTCTGCAGGCCGAGCATCTGGTAGAGCTCGAGGAGCAGGAGCCACACGCTCGCCTCCACCGATCCGTCCCCGGCCTTCGCGCCCTCGCGCAGCAGCTTGATGAGCGTGGCCTCGCCGGTGAGCCAGACGTCGCGCCTGGCGGTCTTGAAGTACTTCAGCGTGGCGAGCAGCAGCTTGCAGCCCGCCGGCTCGACGCCCTGCAGCTTGCCGAAGTCGAGCCTGAGCTTCGGCTGCTTCTCGGAGGCCTTGCGCAGCTGTTCCAGCGCCGCCGCGCTCTGCGCGCCGAGCGATCCGGTGAGCGACACGGTCGCCGCGCCGCCGGTGCGCAGCGACGGGTTCTGCTTGGGCCCCGGCGGCACGTCGGCCCACACCGGAGGCGAGCGCTCCAGCTTCACCACGAAATCGAGCGCCCGCTCCTCGAACTCCTGCTTGCGGCCGAGGTGCTGCAGCACGTCGAACATCATCAGCCACGCCTGCAGCTTCCACGCGCCGAGGTCCTCGCCGTCGAGCGCCTTCTGGATGCGCGCGTGCGCCTCGTCCACCTGGCCGTTGGCGAACAGGACGGCCGCCTCCTCGATGGCCGGCGGCACCTCGTGGTCGCCCTCGTCGACCTCGATGCAGAGGATCGAGTCGACCGGCTTCGGCGCGCCCTTCTTCTTCGCTTCGGCGGGTTTCTCCGCTTTCGCCGCGGAGGCGCCGAGCCCGGGCAGGTCCGGCAGGACCGATGCCGGCGCGCGCTTCGGCTCGGGCGCCTGCGCCTTCTGCGGGGCGGCGGCCGCAGCAAGCGACGCGAAGTCGAGCCCGGCCGGCGCCGCAACCGGCGCCGCCGCCTTGGACGAAGCCGGCGTTGACGCGACCGGAGCGGACGACGGGGCAGCCGAGGCCGGCGGCGCGGACGATGCCGCCGGGGCCGGCGGAACGTAATTCGTGAAATCGAGCGATTCGCCCTCGTCCTCCGGCGCGGGCGCGGCGGGCGCACGCGACCCCGGGGCGGCGGTCGCAGGCCGCGCCTTGACGGGAGGCTTCTCCGGCTTCTTGTCCGGTTTCTTGCCGAAAAGGGAAAAAGCCAAATCGAATCAGCGAATAGGGAATTCCGCGACGCCGCGAGCCGCTCGGGTCTTTTAGCACAGGCCGGCCGCTCGCGGCAAACCGGCATTGCGCCGCGCGCGACATGGGTCGCAGCCCGGGGCGGGCTTATTTTACGACCGGGAGGTGGGATCGTAGGCGGCCGGCACGATTACCTGGTTGGCCGCGCGGACGCCCGCCTCGTCGGGCCGCGCGGTCGCACTCGAACGGGCAGCCGGAATCGGGCTCGTTCTCAGCGGACCCCACCGCGCCCCGGTGACGCCCGAGCATGGGCAAGGTCTGCGTCATCCTTTGCCGCGATGACGCAACCGCCGCTAGTCGCCGTACATCTTCTGCTTGAGCTCGCGCCGCTGCTGCGCCTCGATCGAGAGCGTCGCAGTGGGGCGCGCGAGCAGGCGCGGCAGGCCGATCGGGTCGCCGGTCTCCTCGCACCAGCCGTAGCTGCCGTCCTCGATGCGCATGAGCGACTCGTCGATCTTCTTCATGAGCTTGCGCTCGCGGTCGCGCGTGCGCAGCTCGAGCGCGTGCTCCTCCTCGATCGTCGCGCGGTCGGCCGGGTCGGGCACCATGTCGTTCTCGCGCAGGTGCTCCGAGGTGAGCCCCGCGTTGTCGAGCAGCTCCTGCTTCATCCTGAGCAGGCGGTCCTTGAAGAACGCGAGCTGCGCCGCGTTCATGTAGTCCGCGTCCGGCATCCTCAACAGCGCCTCCTCGGTGAGGGGCTTCGGTGCGCCGCCGGAGGCGGACTTCTTCACTGTGCCGTCACGAGGCATCGTTCCAGTCCCTGCATGAACTCGTCCTTGGGGAGCTTGCGGCCGATGAAGACCATCACGCTCTCGCGGCTCTCGTCCGCGCCCCACGGGCGCCCGACGTCCCCCCCCATCAGCATGTGGACCCCTTGGAAGACGACGCGGTTGGGGTTGTCCTTCAGGCTGAGGACGCCTTTGTACCGCAGCAGGTCCGGCCCGTAAACCTGGATCATCGAGGAGAGGAATTCCTCCAGCTTCAGGCCGTCGAACGGGGCGGCGGCGCGGAAGACGAACGATCCCACGTCGTCGGCGTGATGGTGGTGGCCTGCGTCCAGGAAACCCGGGTCGAGCTCGAGGATGGCGTTCAGGTTGAAGCCGCGGATGTCCAGGATCTCCTCGATCGGGGCCTGCCCGAAGTGGACCGGCTTGATCGGCGCGCGCGGGTTCATCTGCGCCAGGCGCTCCCTCAGCGCCTCGACGTCGCCCTCCTCGACCAGGTCGGTCTTGGACAGGAGGATGCGGTCGGCGAACCCGACCTGCTCCTGCGCCTCGTCGAACTGGTCGAGCTGCTGCGGCGCGTGCTTCGCGTCGACCAGCGTGATCACCGAGTCGAGCAGGTAGTACTCGCCGATGTCGTCGTCCATGAAGAAGGTCTGCGCCACCGGTCCGGGGTCGGCCATGCCCGTGGTCTCGATGATCACGCGCTCGAACCCGATCTCGCCCGCCTCGCGCCGCGACTTCAGGCTGCCGAGGATGCGGATCAGGTCGCCGCGCACCGTGCAGCACAGGCAGCCGTTGTTCATCTCGACGATCTGCTCGCCGGCGGCCTCGAGGAGGAGGTCGTTGTCCACGCCCTGCTCGCCGAACTCGTTCTCGATGACCGCGATCCGGTGCCCGTGCTGCTCGCGCAGGATGCGGTTGAGCAGGGTCGTCTTCCCGCTCCCGAGGAATCCCGTCAGGATGGTGACGGGGACCATGTTCTCTTGCGCCACTGCCTCTTTTCTCCTCGGCGCGCTACGCGCACGCGGCGCAGCGGCCCTGCATCGTCGATTCCACGCGCTCGGAGCGCAAGCCGCGCGGCAGCGTCACCCGCTGCGGAGCGCCGCCGCAGGAGCGGACCGCCTTGCCGCAGCCGACGCACCGGAAATGCGCGTGCCGATCGTGGGACTCGCGCGCGCCGCTGAGGCGCAACGCGCTCGCGCGCCCCAGCCCGGTCTCGGTCTCCTTACGCGAGAGCGCCCGTGCCGCCGCACGCGCACGCTCGGGATCGCTCTTCCCGGGGCGGCCGACACGGGCGCGCATTCTAGCCGCCGGCCAGCGGCACCGCAACACGGTTGCAGCGCCGCTGCGCGCGACGCAAGACGCGGGCACGACGGCTAGCCCTTCTTCTTCGCGCGCGGGTGCGCGGCGTCGTACACCCTGGCGAGGTGCTGGAAGTCGAGGCGCGTGTAGACCTGCGTCGTCGAGATGCTCGCGTGGCCGAGCATCTCCTGCACGGCGCGCAGGTCGCCCGACGACTGCAGGAGGTGCGAGGCGAACGAGTGACGCAGCACGTGCGGATGGACGTGCTGCCCCACGCCGGCGCGCGTGCCCCAGCGCGCGAGGCGGCGGCGCACCACCGCCGGGTCCACGCGCCGCCCGCGTGCGCCCACGAACAGCGCCGGCTCGCCGGGACGCGCGACGCGCGCGTGCGTCGCGGCCCACGCGCGCAGCGCCGCGACCGCTTTCGCGCCCACCGGAACCGTCCGCGTCTTGCCTCCCTTCCCGGTCACCGTGACTTCCCGGTCGCGCACGATGCCGCGGACGTCCGTCGCGTCGAGTCCGACCAGCTCGGCGAGCCGCAGGCCCGACGAGTAGCACAGCTCGAACATCGCCCTGTCCTGCACTTCCAGCGCGCCCGCGGCGGGACGCTCGAGCAGCTGGAGCGCCTCGTCGGGGGTGAGCGCCTTCGGCAGCAGTCGCGCGCTCCTGGGCGCGCGCAGGCCCGCGCACGGGTCGGCGTCGAGGCGCCGGGTGCGGGCGAGCCAGCGGAAGAAGCCGCGCCAGGAGGACAGGATGCGGGCGATCGTGCGCCCGTCGAGGCCGCGGCCGTGGAGCTGCGCCGCGGCGCGGCGCAGGTGGGCCGCGCGCATCGACGCAGGAGGAAGATCCGGGACGGCAGCGAGGAGCGCGTCCAGCCCCTGGGCGTAGGCGAGGCGCGTCGCCGGCGCGAGCCGCCGCTCCACTGCCAGGTGCTCGAGATACGCCGCGACCCGTTCGCGACGCGGATCGGCGCTCGCCGGAGCCCGCGCGCCGGCGCGCATGCCTAGACGAAGCGCAGCAACGCGGCGCTCGCCATCTCGCCGATGCGCTTGAGGTACAGCGTGCCCATCTCCGGATAGAAGCGCAGCAGGTCCTCGCTCGCCAGCACCAGCATGCCGAAGGTCTGGTCGAGCTCGCGCAGCGGCATGCAGGCCACCGAGCGGATGTGGGGCGCCGCTTCGCCGAACCATCCCGCCGCCTCGAAGTTCGCGTTCGGGCCGCAGAAGGGCGCATCGAGGTCGGCCGCGTGGGCGCGCAGTTCGTCGCTCACCGGCTGGAACTCGGCGCCATCGCCGCTGCCGCGCCACAGGCGCAGCCCCGCGTGCGGCACCGCGAAGTCCTCGCGCAGGTTGAAGTACAGCTCGTGCAGGAGCGTGGGCAGGGTGCGCGCGCCGAGCATCGCGACCGCGAGCCGGTGCACGCGCTCGCTGATGACGTCGTTCTCCTCGCCGAACTGGATCAGCTCGGAGAGCTTGCCCTCGAGCGCCCGGGTCTTCTCGCGCAGCCCGAGCACCTGGCGGTCGGAGAGCGGGATTGCCTGTCCGCCGTGCGGATGCGGCACCTGGATGCGCGCGAGCAGATCGGCATGCTCCTCGAAGAAGATCGGGTTCGCCTCGAGGTAGCGCGCGACGTCCTCGGCCTTGAGCTCACTCAATCTCGATCTCTCCCTCGAACACCGTCTGCGCGGGCCCGGTCATGTACACCGGATTGTCCGCGCCGCGCCATGCGATCGTCAATTCCCCGCCGCGCGCGCGCACCGCGACCGGCGAGTCGAGCAGCCCGAGCCGGATGCCGGCGGCCACCGCCGCGCAGGCGCCGGTCCCGCAGGCGAGCGTCTCGCCCGCCCCGCGCTCGTGCACGCGCAGCCGGATCCGGGAGCGGCCTTCCACCTGCATGTAGCCGGCGTTGACCCGCTGCGGAAAACGGGGATGGCGCTCGATCAGCGGCCCCTGGGCGGCGACCGGCGCCGCCGCCACGTCCGGGACCACCTGCACCGCGTGCGGATTGCCCATCGAGACCACCACCACCGGCACGGTGGTGCCCGCGACCTCCAGCGGCCAGACGTCCGCGCGCGGGTGGCGCGCGAGCGGCGCGAGGCCCGCGGTGTCGAAGGGCACGCGCGCGGGATCGAAGACCGGCGCGCCCATGTCGACCGTGACGCGCCCGTCGTCTTCCAGGCGCGGCGCGATGACCCCGGCGAGCGTCTCGACGCGGATCTCGCGTTTGCTGGTGAGGCCGCGCTCGCGCACGAAGCGCACGAAGCAGCGCGCGCCGTTGCCGCACTGCTCGACCTCGCCGCCGTCGGCGTTGAAGATCCGGTAGCGGAAGTCCGCGTCGCGCGCGCGCGCGGGCTCCACCAGCAGGATCTGGTCGGCCCCGACGCCGAAATGGCGGTCGGCGAGGCGCGCGAGCTGCGCCGGCGCGAGCTCGATCGGCGCGGACACGCCGTCCAGAACGACGAAGTCGTTCCCGGCGCCCTGCATCTTGGTGAACCGCAGCCTGCGCGTCACCGCCCGAGTCCGTCGCGGATCCGGTGCGACACCGCGAGCGCGAGATCGAGCGCGCGCCGCCCCTCGCGCCCGGTCGCCCCGGGGCGCGCGCGGCCGCGCACCGCGTCGACGAACGCGCGCAGCTCCGCCTCGAGCGAGTCGCCCTGCGCGAAGCGCCTGAGCTCGTGGTCGATCTTCGGCATGCCGTCGCGCGTCTCGCCGGGAAGCTTGCGCGCGACCGCGCACTCGCGCGCCTCGAAGTCGATCGAGACGTAGGTGTCGGGCTGGAACACGCGCAGCTTGCGCATCGACTTCGCGCTCACCCGGCTCGCCGTGACGTTCGCGACGCAGCCGTCGGCGAACTCGATGCGCGCGTTCGCGATGTCGACGCTGCCGGTGAGCACCGGCACGCCGCTCGCGCGCACCTCCGCCACCTCCGCGCCCACGAGACTGAGGATGATGTCGATGTCGTGGATCATCAGGTCGAGCACGACGTCCACGTCGGTCGAGCGCGGCTTGAACGGCGCGAGCCGGTGGCACTCCATGAAGCGCGGCCGCACGATGCGCTCGCGCACCGCGACCAGCGCGGGGTTGAAGCGCTCGAGGTGCCCGACCCGCAGCTCGAGGCCGCGCGCCTCGGCGGTCGCGACCAGGCGATCGGCCTCCTCCAGCGTGCGCGTGAGCGGTTTCTCCACCAGCAGGTGGATGCCGGCATCGAGGAGCGTGCTCGCCACCGCGCAGTGATGCTCGGTCGGCACCGCGACGGAAGCGACGTCCACCTTGCCCGCGAGCTGCGCGGGGTCGACGGCCACCGCGGCGCCGGTCCTGCGCGCGACCTTGCGCGCGAGCTCGGCGTCGCGGTCGACGACGTAGGCGAGCTCGACGTCCTCGAGAGCCGCCCACTTGTCGACGTGGCGGCTGCCGAAATAGCCGACCCCGACGACTGCGGCCCGGAGCTTGCTCATGGTCGTGGTGCGGGCGGGTTGGCGGGCGGAGAGAGTGGGACGCAGCGGCGGGAAATCGCGCCCGCTCGACCGCGGGACCCGAGCGCGAGGTCTGCTAGAATCGCCGCCCTTGTTCCCCCTAGCGGACCGCGCGAGCCCATGAGCAGCTACCTCTTCACGTCCGAGTCGGTGTCGGAAGGCCATCCCGACAAGGTCGCCGACCAGATCTCGGATGCGATCCTGGACGCGATTCTAGCCCAGGACAAGCACGCCCGAGTCGCGGCGGAGACGCTGTGCAACACCGGGCTCATCGTGCTCGCGGGCGAGATCACCACCAAGGCCGCCGTCGACTACGCGCAGGTCGCGCGCGGCGTGGTGAAGCGCATCGGCTACGACAACGCCGACTACGGTATGGACTACCGCGCCTGCGCGGTGATGGTGAACTACGACCGCCAGTCCCCGGACATCTCCCAGGGCGTGACCGAGGGACAGGGCCTCGACCTCGAGCAGGGCGCGGGCGACCAGGGGCTCATGTTCGGCTACGCCTGCGACGAGACGCCGCAGCTCATGCCGCTGCCGATCTACCTCGCGCATCGCCTCGTGCAGCGCCAGTCGGA
>JAGVSZ010000149.1 GCA_019137045.1 Betaproteobacteria bacterium | reverse complement strand
CTCGATCGGCTCGTCGGGGAAGGGCCGGCGCGCGCGCTCGGCGACCACCCGCTTGAACTCGCCGGTGATCGCCTGCAGCGCGGCAGCCGGGAGGTCGGCGTCGTTCGCGACGCCGTGCCGCACGCGGTGCGTCGCGAGGACGTGCTCGAACGGCTCGTCGGGCACGCCGAGCACGACGCGGCCGTACATCTGCACGAGGCGCCGGTAGGCGTCGTGGACGAAGCGCGCGTCGCCGGTCAGCCGCGCGAGGCCGGCGGCCACTGCGTCGTTCATACCGATGTTGAGTACCGTGTCCATCATTCCCGGCATCGAGAACTTCGCGCCCGAGCGGCACGACACGAGCAGCGGGTTGTCCGGGTCGCCGAGGCGCTTGCCGGTCGAGCGCTCGACGCGCGCGACCGCCGTGAGCACCTCGTCCCACATGCCCGGCGGAAATTTCCCGCCGGCCGCGAGAAACGCCTTGCAGGCTGCGGTCGTGACGATGAAGCCGGGCGGGACCGGCAACCCGAGCCGCGCCATCTCGGCCAGGTTCGCCCCCTTGCCGCCCAGCAGGGCGCGGACACCATCCCACGTGCCGGCCGCGCGCTCGGCGCGGCGGACCTCGTCGAACCCATAGACGTGCTTGACCCGGCTCGCCTTGTTCCTCGGGGCGAGGCGCCGCCCCGTTCTCTTGCGCTGCATTGACGCCTCCCGACGACAATTTGACCGCCGCCGCACGACTGCCGCGCCGGTTCTGAGAAAATTCTGGCCTGCCCCGAAGGCGGTCTTCTTGAACTAGCGCAAAGGGTCCGCGCACCGGCGGGCGGAGTATGGTTACAAAGTTTTACCCCTCGAGCCGTCAGCTGGAGGCACCATAAATACGTTCTCTCGCTTAGGTGTCACGCGGCTAAAGAGGGACTCGGTGGGCGGTGCGTCCGGCCTACCGTGCAAGAAGATGAGATCCTGGACATTCGTGCTGACGCTCGCCCTCGCCCTGCTCGGCGGCGCGCTGGCGAGCGAGCCCGCGTTCGCGGGCGGCCGCTCGCGCGTGGTGGTCGGCGTGGGCGTGGGCGTCGGCCCCGGATGGTGGGGCCGTCCGGGCTGGGGCCCCGGCTGGGGTTGGGGTCCCGGCTGGGGCTGGGGCCCGGGGTGGGGTCCGGCCTGGGGCTGGAGTGCCCCGGTCGTGGTGAGCCCGCCGGTGGTGGTCCAGCAGTCGCCCCCCGTCTTCATCGAGCGCGACCCGCTGCCGCAGTCGGCCCCCGCGCCCGCGACCCCGCCTCCGCCGTCCGGTTGGTGGTACTTCTGTCCGGGCGCCGGCGCGTACTACCCGTACGTGCGGGAGTGCCCGGGCGGCTGGCAGCGCGTGGCGCCGCAGCCGCCGTCCTGATCCGGTGACGCCTTGAACTCGCACGTCAAGCGTCTGTCCGTGGTCGGTCTCGCGCTCCTCGCCGGATGCGCGAGCCTGCCCAGCGGACCGAGCGTGATGTCGCTGCCGGGCAGCCGCAAGAACTTCGACGAGTTTCGCGTCGACGACGCGGCGTGCCGGCAGTTCGCTTTCGAGCAGGTCGGCGGCGCCTCGGCGCAGCAGGCCGCGAACCAGAGCGCGGTCGGGTCGGCCGTCGTCGGCACGGCGGTCGGCGCCGGCGCCGGCGCGCTGATCGCGGGGTCGAGCGGCGCGGGCGTGGGCGCCGGGGTGGGACTCCTGACCGGCGCGCTCGTCGGCCAGAGCTATGCGAGCGGGTCCTACTGGTCGGTGCAGCAGCGCTACGACTTCGCCTATCAGCAGTGCATGTACGCGAAGGGCAACAAGATTCCGGTCTCGGTCGGCTATGCGCGCGCGATCCGCGCGCAGCAGTCGGCCGCCGCACCCGGGCCGCTCGCGCCCTACCCGCCGCCCCCGAACAAGCCGCCGCCGCCCCAGCGCTAGCGGACCGGGCGGCGCAACCGCGCGTCCGGCGCGGGGCGGCGAACCCGGCTTGCTATGATCGCGCCGCATGTCCGGACCCCCCGACAGTACGCCGCTCGACGCGGCGAACGCCGCGTTCATCGGCTGCGGCGTCATGGTGAGCGTCGCCTCGCGCGACGCGAACCTCGCACCGTCGGTGGTGCGCGCCCTCGGCTGCCGCGTCGCGCCCGACCGGCGGCGGGTGACCGTGCTGCTCGCCGGGTCGCAGTCCGCGGCGCTGCTGCGCGACCTGCGCGACACGCGCGCGATCGCGGTCGTGTTCAGCCAGCCGAGCACCCATCGCACGATCCAGCTCAAGGGTAGCGATGCGCTCGTGGGCGCCCCCGAGCCCGGCGACGCGGCGCTGATCGAGGCCAACTGCGCGGCGCTGGTGCGCGACATGGTGCCGGCCGGCTACCCCGAGAGTTTCGTGCGCACCCTCCTCGCGTTCGAGCCCCACGATCTGGTGGCGGTGACCTTCGCCCCGAGCGCGGCGTTCGCGCAGACGCCGGGACCGCACGCGGGCAAGCGGCTGTAGATGCTCGCCGTCGATGCCATCCGCGACTGCCTCGAGGGCGCCGTCCCCAGCATCGTCGCCACCTGCGCCCCGGACGGCACGCCGAACGTGTCGTACGTGTCGCAGGTGCACTACGTGGACGGCGCCCACGTCGCGCTCACCTACCAGTTCTTCAGCAAGACGCGCGAGAACGTGCTGGCGAATCCGCGCGCGACGCTGTTCGTGGCCGACCCGGCGACCGTCGCGCGCTACCGGCTCGAAGTCGAGTACGTGCGCACCGAGACGGAGGGAGCGCTCTTCGAGAGCATGAAGGCCAAGCTGGCCGGGATCGCGTCGCACACCGGGATGAGCGGCGTGTTCCGGCTGCTCGGCTCCGACCTCTACCGTGTGCGCGGGATCGAGGCGGTCCCATGCGCGCGCCTCCCCGCCCCGCCGCCGCGGCGCAGCCTGCTCGCCTCGCTGCGCGCCGCCTCGCAGCGGTTGAACGCCTGCACCGACCTGGCGGGCCTGCTCGACGAGTCGCTCGACTGCCTCGCGCGGGTGTTCGGGGTCGACCACGCGATGGTGCTGATGTTCGACGCCACCGCGCGGCGGCTGTACACGGTGGCGAGCCGCGGCTACGCGTCCTCGGGCGTGGGGTCCGAGATCCCCCTCGGCCACGGCGTCATCGGCGTGGCGGCGCGCGAGCTCGCGCCGATCCGGATCTCGCACGCGACCAGCGAGTACGGCTACGGCCGCGCGATCCGCGCCGCGGCCGCCGAGGCCGGAATGGCCGACCGGCTCGAGACCGAGATCCCGTTCCCCGGCCTGCCCGCGTCGCGCAGCCAGCTCGCCGTGCCGATCGTCGCGTGCGGGCAGCTGGTCGGGGCGCTCTACGTCGAGAGCACCGAGGACCGGCGCTTCGGCTACGACGACGAGGACGCGCTCGTCGCGCTCGCCGCGCAGCTCGGCACCGGGATCCACGTCCTGCAGGCCACCGAGGGCCAGGACGAGGCGCCGGCCGGCGCCTCGCGGCGGTTGCCGGTGACGGGCGCGCCGGTGGTGGTGCGCCACTACGCCGAGAACGACAGCGTGTTCCTCGGCGAGGACTACCTGATCAAGGGGGTGGCGGGCGCGATCTTCTGGAAGCTCGCGCGCGACTACGTGAACGACCAGCGGGTCGAATTCACCAACCGCGAGCTGCGCCTGGACCCGTCGATCCGCCTGCCCGACGTCAGCGACAACCTCGAGGCGCGGCTGGTGCTGCTCCAGCGCCGCCTCGACGAGCGCGCGGCGCCGCTGCGCATCGAGAAGACCGGCCGCGGCCGCTTCCGGTTGTGCGTCGGGCGGCCGCTCAAGCTGGTCGAGGTGGCGCCGGCCTAGACCGGCGCCGGCGCGATCGCGGCCATCACCCGAGCGAGGTCGCGCTCGTCGAGCCCCGGCCGGACCCGCGCGCACGCCTGCGCCCTCGAGGCCGCTGGACGGCCCTCGAGCAGGAGGGTGAGCAGGCCGGCGACGGCGATCGGGTCGGCGCTGTCGAGGTCGAAATCGTCGGGTTCCATGGCGCGACCCCCGATCAGCGCGCGGCCGCGCGCGGCGCGGGCGGCAGGTTCTGCGGGACGAAGACGATGTAGGGCGTGGTCACCGTCTGCCCGGGCGCCGCGTACTGCGGAGCCGGCGTGCCGCGGGGTCCGAGGCTCCGGATGTACCGGTACATGGCCTTCAGATCGGCGTCGGTCATCGCGGCGAGGTTGAACCACGGCATGGGCGGCCGCATCGCCGAGCGCGCGCGCTTCAGCCACTCGTCCTCGGACATCGCCTGCAGCGCGAGCCGCAGGTTGGCCGGGTAGGTCGTGCCCCACGGTCCCTGGAACCCGACCGCGACGCCGGTGAGCCACTCGCTCTCGGGCACCTTGCCGTCGGACTCCGGATAGCGCGGCGTGTGGCAGTCGTTGCAGCCGCCGATGGTCACGAGGTACTTGCCGCGCTCGAGCGTCGCCCGGTCGGCGCCCTTGTCGACCGCGACGGCGCCGCCGACGGCCGCGAACGCGACCGCGACGGCGAGTCCTGCCTGCCTTGCTTTCATTGTGGTCCCTCCTGGTGAATGCGCTTCGACGGAGGGAAGTCTAGGGACCGCCACGCGCCCGCGTTCGTAAATCTTGGCTCAGCGGACCTTAAGAGTTTCTTAAGCCGGCGCCGCCGCACCAGGCGCCCGGGTCAGAACAGGTCGAATTGCGGCCCGCCCCGCGGCGCGCGGAAGCGGGTGAGATCGAGCGGCTCGCGCCCGCGCGGCCGGAGGCCGAGACGCCGGCAGGCGAGCTCGAACCGCTTGCCGATCAGCGCCGCGAACGTGCCGGTCCCGGTCTGCCGGACCCCGAACCCCGATTGGTAGTCCCTGCCGCCGCGCATCTGGCGCACCAGGCTCATCACGTGCGCGGCCTTGAGCGGATGGTGCGTGGCGAGCCAGTCCGCGCACAGGGGCGCGACCTCGTGCGGCAGTCGCAGCAGGATGTACCCCGCCGAGGTGGCGCCCGCGTCGCGCGCGCGCGCGAGGATCTCCTCCAGGTAGCGGTCGGTCACGAACGGGATGACCGGCGCCACCAGCACGCCGACGGGAATGCCCGCGGCCGTCAGCCGGCGGATCGCCTCCAGCCGCCGGTAGGGCGCGGAGGCGCGCGGCTCGAGCTTGCGTGCGAGCTCGGCGTCGAGGTTGGTGACCGAGACGTACGCGTGCGCCATGCGCTGCGCCGCCATCGGCGCGATCAGGTCGATGTCGCGCTCGACCAGCGCGTTCTTCGTGACGATCGTGAACGGATGCCTGCACTCGGCGAGCACCTCGATGATCGCGCGCGTGATCCCGAGCGCGCGCTCGGCGGGCTGATAGGGATCGGTGTTCGCGCCGAGCGCGATCGGGCTCGGCCGGTAGCCGGGCGCGGCGAGCTCCTCGCGGAGGCACGCCGCCGCGTTGGTCTTCGCGCGGATGCGCGTCTCGAAGTCGAGGCCGGGCGAGAGACCGAGATAGGCGTGGGTCGGGCGGGCGTAGCAGTTATGGCTGATGACGCCGTTGGCGATGAAGTCCCCGGTGCCCGTCGTGATGTCGAACAGCTCGCGCTCGCCGTCGATGGACGCGACGGCAGCCACCCTGAGGTCTGCTCTCGACTCCACCATCTGGCCGGCGATGTCCCGCGTCCTGGCAGGCGACGGATCGGCGAGGCTGAAGCACCGCCGGTGCTCGCCCAATCCACCACGCGCGCGCCCCTGCGATCGGGCTGCTTGCGGCCCGACCGCACCGAACCCCATCAGGCTGTCGTTCAGCGTCAGATGCGGCCGCGGTCCGGCCCCGGCCGCGGGACGCACGAACCGCCAGCCGCGTTCGGTCAGGAACCGGTGATCGCCGCTGGCGACGAGCTGCGTACCGTCGGCCAGGCTCAGCCGGTACGCGGGCCCATGCGTGCGCCAGTGGTCGAGGACGCGGGTTCGCACGTAGTAGCGATACTGACCGCGCCTCTCCGTCCCGTAGATCTCGTCGCCCACCTTCACTTCCGCGAGCGGCTTGACGCCGCCGCCCGCCGTGAGGATCGGCGTCGTCCCATCCAGGCAGTACACACACCCATGCTCGCAGCCGCGATAGGGATTGATCGACTGGTCGAACGGGATGTCGGGCGAGTCGTTGCGCGCGATGATCGACTTCGCCGTCTCCGGCGTGACCTCGGTCCGCAGCGCCGGGAGTGCGCCGTCCTCCCGGCTCCAGCCGTCGTCGACCGCTTCCCGCCGCCAGGCCTCGTAGCGCCCCTCGAGGTTCGACGGCGCGCCGCGGCCCCTGACCGGGCCGCCCGGATCGCCGCGGGTCGTCTTGAGCGCCATACTGGTATTTTAGACAGTATCCGGGCGCCGTGATGCGGCGTGGAATAGTTCCGCCGGCGGCGGGGCACGCGCAGGTAAGATCCTCGCCGTCGGCCCGTCCCCCGGGCCTCCAGGAGCGGCAGCAGGCCCGTGGCAGCCGGTCGTCGTGCAGCGCGTTCGGCCCGGATCGCGAGGCGGTCCCGTGGCTGAGACGACCCGCCGGCTCGCGCTGCAGGGGGAGCCCGGGGCCGTCGGGCGCGCGGGCGAGTGGATCCGCGGGCTCGGGGCCGAGTTCGCGCTCGCGGCCGAGGACGTCCGCCGCCTCGAGTTGTGCACCACGGAGTTGCTGGGCAACATCCTCCGCCAGGCCGACGGCGGGGCGGGGGAGCACCGCATCGAGCTGCGCGCGCGGGTGAACGACCGCACCGCGGCGCTCGAGATCACCGACGACGGCGCGGCGTTCGACCCGACCGCGTGGCGCGCGGCGGAATCGCCGCCCGGCGGCGGCGCGGCGCGCGCGACCGCCCCCGGCCTGCGCGTGGTGCAGCAGTTCGCCGACGAGTGCCGCTACGCGCGGCGCAGCAAGAAGAACGTGGTGACGCTGGTGCTGAAGCGCCATCCGCCCGCCGCCGGACACGCGCCGCGCGGCCCCGAGCGGCGCAAGCGCACCACCCCCGCGGCGGTCCCCCTGTGGCGGCGCGACGGCACGCTCGTCCTCGCCGACGAGCGCCACGGCCTCGACCGGCGCATCCGCGGCTTCATCTCGCAGTTCGAGGTGTTCCGCAGCGTCCCGTACCACCTGGTCGAGGACGCGATCGCCGCCTGCCGCATCGTCAGCTTCCCCGACGGCCAGGTGCTGCTGCGCCCGGGCGAGCGCGGCGACGCGCTCGTGTTCGTGCTGAGCGGGCGGCTGCGCGTGCACCTCGACGCGCCGGACTCGGCCAACTTCTTCACCATCGGCGCGGGCGACTTCACCGGCGAGCTGTCGGTGATCGACGGCAAGCCGGTCGCCGCGTTCGTGGTCGCCGACGCGGGCTGCCGCGTGATGCTGGTCGACGCCGAGACGCTGTTCCGGCGGCTGCTCACGGTGCCGGAGGTCTGCCGCAGCTTCATGACCGCCTACTCGGAGCGGGTGCGCGGCACGAGCGTGCACATCATCGAGCAGCTGCGCGCCGAGATGGCGCACCGCGAGGCGCAGGCGGCGCAGCGCATCCAGGCCGCCCTGCTGCCGCAGGGAGCGGCGCTCGTGCCGGGGCGGCGCGCGGTCGACTGCGCCGCGATCCTGCGGGCGGCGCGCGAGGCCGGCGGCGATTTCCACGACGCGTTCTTCCTCGACCCGGCGCGGCTCTTCGTGACCGTGGGCGAGGTGAGCGGAAAGGGGCTGCCGACCGCGCTCGGCATGGTGCGCATCCTGGCCGCCCTGCGCCGCGCGGCGGCGGGCGCGCCGCTCGCGCACGCGGTCGCGCAGGTGAACCGCCTCCTCTGCGAGGGGAACGACGCGGGGCTGTCGGCGAGCCTGTTCTGCGCGGTGCTCGACACCGCGACCGGCCGGCTCGAGTACCTGAGCGCCGGCCATCCGGCGCCGGCGCTCGCGCGCGGCGACGGGCTGTTCCGGCCGCTCGACGGCGCGCGCAACCCGGTGGTCGGAATCGTCGGGAACGCGGCCTACGCCGGCGGCACGCTCGACCTTGCGCCCGGCAGCGCGCTGGTGCTGCGCAGCGAGGGCGCGACCGCGGCGCAGACCTGGGGCCGCGAGGCGTTCGGCGACGCGCGCCTGCTCGAGGCGCTGAACGAGGCCGACGACCGCAGCGCGGCGGCGCTGGTCGAGGACACCATTGGCGCCATCGACCGCTTCGTCGGCGACGCGCCCCAGTCCCGCGACATCACCCTCCTCGCCCTGCGCTACACCGGCCCGGCGACCGCCTGAGCGGTCAGTCGAGCACGTGCGCGACGAGCCCGTCGGCGAGCTTGGGGTCGAACCAGGTCGACTTCGGCGGCATGACCTCGTCGGCGTCGGCCACCGCCATCAGGTCCTCCATCCGCGTCGGGTAGAGCGCGAACGCGGCGGCCATCGCGCCCGAGTCGACGCGCTGCGCCAGCGCGCCGAGGCCGCGCCCGCCGCCGACGAAGTCGACGCGCTGATCGGTGCGCAGGTCGCCGATGCCGAGGACGGGCCCGAGCACGTGCTCGGTCAGCAGGTTGGCGTCGAGGTGCCGGGCCGGATCCGGCCCCTGCGCGAGGTCGGGGCGCAGCGTGAGCCGGTACCAGCGCCCGCCGGCGTACAGCCCGAACTCGCCGTGCCGCGCGGGGCGCACTGCCGTGCCGCTCGGCGCGACTGCGAACTTCGCGCCCAGCCGGGCGAGGAACGTCTCGACGCTCATGCCGGCGAGGTCGCGCACCACGCGGTTGTAGTCGAGGATGCGCAGCTCGTGGTGCGGGAAGGCGACCGTCAGGAACCACTCGTGGCTCGCCCCGCCGTCGGGTCGCGCCAGCGCCGCGCGGCGCTGCGCCGCCACGCGCGCCGCGGCCGCGGAGCGGTGGTGGCCGTCGGCGATGTAGAGCGCCGGCAGGTCGTCGAAGAGCGCCGTGATGCGCGCGACTCGCGCCGCGTCCCGCACCGGCCAGAGCGAATGGCGCACCCCGTCGTCGAGGGCCGCGTCGGTGTCCGGCGCGCCGCGCGCCACCTCGGCGAGCACCGCGTCCAGGGCCGGGGCGGGCGGGTAGGCGAGGAGCGCCGGGCCGGTCTGGGCGTTGAGCGCCAGCATGTGGCGCACGCGGTCGTCCTCCTTGTCGGGACGGGTGTGCTCGTGCCGGCGCACGCGGTTCGCCTCGTAAGCGCGGACCGAGGTGGCGGTGACGACGCCGGTCTGCACGTGGTCGCCGGCGGCGATGCGATAGACGTAGTACGCGTGCGCGGCGTCGCGCACCAGCACGCCGGCGCGGATCATGCGCGCGAAGTTCTCGGCCGCCTTTGCGTACGCCGGCGGCGCGTGCGGATCGGCCCCCGGCGGGAGATCGATCTCGGGCTTGGACACGTGCAGGAAGCTCCAGGGCCGGCCCGCCGCGCGCGCGCGCGCCTCGTCGGTGGTCACGACGTCGTAGGGCGGCGCGAGGACCTCGGCGGCGCGGCCGGGCGCTGGGCGCAGGGCCGCAAACGGGCGAACGAGGGACAGACCGGAACTCCGGACGACTGCGGCGAAGGGCGATTCTACCGCGCGCTCCCGGCCGCGCCGCTACAATCGCCCGCATGCTCGTGCGCTTCGACAGCAAGGTCGGCTCCCTCACGATGTTCGGCGAAGTCGCAGTGGAGCTCGTCAGGATGATGGGCCACAGCGGCACCGTGCCGAGCGCGTTGCTCGCCGCCGACATCCCGGCCGCGCTCGCGCGGCTGCGGCCCGCGGTGGCGCGCGCGCCG
>JAGVSZ010000189.1 GCA_019137045.1 Betaproteobacteria bacterium | reverse complement strand
GGGTGGAGGGCGCGTGGCTCGCGCTCGGCGGGCCGGCGTGCGCCGCCGACGCCACCGGTCTCGAGGATGCCGGCGTCTTCCTCGACGCGCTGGAGGAGGCGGAGCGCGCGGGCGAGCTCGACGACCTCGCCGCGTTCGAGGCGCGCGTCGCCGCGCTCTGGGCGCTGCCCGACGTGGCCGCGCGCCCGACCGACGTCCAGATCATGACCATCCACAAGGCGAAGGGGCTCGAATTCGACCACGTGATCGTGCCCGGCCTCGGCCGGCCCTCGCGCAGCGACGACAAGCGGCTGTTCCTGTGGCTGGAGCGCGCGGCGCGCGACGCCGGCGAGGGCGAGCTCCTGGTCGCGCCGATCGAGGAGGCCGGGGCGGACGAGGACGCGATCTACGCCTGGCTGCGGCGCCTCGACGCCGAGCGCGCGGGGCACGAGGCCGCGCGGCTGCTGTACGTCGCGGCCACCCGCGCGAAGCGCCACCTGCACCTGCTCGGCGTCGCCGCGCTCGACCCGGAATCGGGCCGGCCGCGCATCCCGGCCGCGAACACGCTGCTCGCGCGGCTCTGGCCGGTGGTCGAGTCGCGCTTCGTCGCGGCGGCCGAGGCGGCCCGCGTCCACGTGCGCGTCGAAGTGGCGCCGCCCGGCCATGAAGGTTCGCTGCGCCGGCTCGCGGCGGGATGGCTCCCGCCCGCGCCGCCGCCGGGGCTCGCCTGGCAGCCGCCGGTGGCGGCGGCGCAGGCGCAGGACGCGATCGAGTACTCGTGGGCGGGCGAGACCGCGCGCCACGTCGGACAGGTCGTCCACCGGTGGCTGCAGCGCATCGCCGAAGACGCGCTCGCCGGATGGGACGAAGCCCGCATCGAGCGGCTGCGGCCGGCGGTGCACGCCGCGCTCGCGGCCCGGGACGTGCGCGCGGCGGAGCGCGACGCGGCGGTCGGCCGGGTGCTGACCGCGCTGCGGCAGGCGCTCGCCGACCCGCGCGGCCGCTGGGTGCTCGGCCCGCATCCCGAGGCCGCGGCCGAGTTCCGGCTCACCGCCCACGTCGACGGGGCGGTCCGCCGGCTGGTCGTCGACCGGCTGTTCCGCGACGGGGACGGCGCGCGCTGGGTGGTCGACTACAAGACGAGCGCGCACCAGGGCGCGGACGTGGACGCCTTTCTGGACCGCGAGCGCGCACGCTACGCCGAGCAGCTCGCGCGCTACGCCCGCGCGCTCGGGGACGTCGACCGGCGCGGGCTCTACTTCCCGCTGCTCGCCGGCTGGCGCGAGGCCTGAGCCGCCGGCGCCGCGGGCGGGCGCACAACAATTGCCGCTGGCCCGCGCGCAAGGGCTGGCGGGCGTGCGCTCGTGCGCTGCATCATTGCCGCCACCAGGAGAGCACGCCGCGGAGCGCCGATGGACGTGAAAGCATTGCAGGCCCGGATCGCCGCGTTCGCGGCGGAGCGGGGCTGGGACGAGGTGCAGAACCCGCGCAATCTCGCGCTCGCGATCGCCGGCGAGGCGGGCATGCTGCTCGACCTCTTTCGCTGGCTGACCGACGCGCAGTCGCAGCGCATCCAGAGCGAGTACAAGCGCGAGGCGGCCGAGGAGGCGATCGCGGACCTCATCCTGCACACCCTGCGCCTCGCGGACAAGCTCGGCGTCGACGTCGAGCGCGCGGTGGCGAAGAAGCTCGCGGAGAACGAGTCGAACTATCCCCCTCCGGCGTCCGCGCCGCCGGCCGACGCCGAGGCCCCGAAGCCGGCCGCGGCGGCGCAAGGACCGAAGCAAGACGAGGCGCCGCAGCCGGCGGCCGCGTCCGCGGCGCGGAACCCCGCGCCGGTCGCGGAGGCGAAACCGGTTGACGCGCCGAACCCTAATCCGGAGCCGATCCCCGTCGCGGCGCCGAGGTCGCCTGCGCCGAAGGCGGATCCGACGCCGGCCGCGCAGCCCGCCCCGCCGCCGGTGAAACCGGCGCCCGCGCCGGCGGAAGAGCCGCCGCGGGAGAGACTTCCGACGTGGCTCGACGGCATCATGCCGGCGCGGGCGGGATCCGGGCGGAAGAAGCAGGCGGCGGTAAAGGCCGCGGAGCCGCCGCCCGAGCCGCCCAAGGCGCGGGTGTCAGCGCCGCCTGCGAGCGCGAAAACGCCGGAGATCGCACCGCCGGCGGCGAGCGCGCGCGCGCCGGTGG
>JAGVSZ010000263.1 GCA_019137045.1 Betaproteobacteria bacterium | reverse complement strand
GCCGCCGCGGTGTCGCGCGTGCGCGCGAGCGACACCACGAGCAGGTTCGCGCCGCGCGTGCCGAGCAGCTCCTGCGCGGCCGCGAGCGGGATGCGCACCGCGCGCGCGTCGTACTCCCGGGAGAAGCTCTGGAACACCCCCACCACCTCGAAGTCGGCGGTGTTCATCGCGCCGTCGGCGGTGTGCGCGACCAGGGTCACCGGCGCGCCCGGCGCGAGCCCGAGCGCGTCCGCGAGCCCCTGCCCCACGAACGCGCCGCGGCGGTCCTTGCCGGCGAGGGCGCGCCCGGCGGTCACGCGCAGCGACGTCCCGAGCGCCGCCTCCCGGTCGGGCTCGACGCCCTCGCCGATGACCGCGAGGTCGGTGCGGCCGTTGTTGAGCAGCCCCGAGAAGTGCACGCGCGCGAGCACGTCGGCCACTTCCGGCCGCGCGCGCAGCGCCTGCGCGACCTCCTCCGGGCGCTCGACGACGTAGCGGTCGGGCGCGCGCGACCCGAACGAGAAGAAGCCCGCGCGCGCGAGCTGCAGGTGGCCGGTCTGCGAGTGGATGATCACCTCGCCCAGGCGGAAGAACGTGTCGTGGATGAAGCCGCCGCTCAGGATCAGGCCCGCGACGCCGAACACGATCGCCGCCAGGGTGATCGCGGTGCGCAACCGCTGGCGCAATACGTTGCGCAGGGCGAGGCGGGCGATCTGGGCCGGGATCATGGCCGCGTCAGCGGTTGAAGCGCAGCGCGTCCACGATCGGGAAGCGCGCCGCCTTCCAGGCGGGGTAGAGGCTCGCGACGAGGGTGGTGCCGAGGGCGAGCCCGAACGCCTCGAGCACGAGCCGCGGCGTCACCATGATCTGCGCGACGTAGCCCCGCCCCATGCCGGGCGGAGGCGGCATCGGGATCCCCACGGCCGAGATCGCGTACGCCGCCGCCACGCCGAGCGCGACGCCGGCGAGCCCGCCGATCGCCCCGAGCAGCACGCCCTCGACGATGAACTGGCGCAGGATCTGCGCGCGCCGCACGCCCAGGGCGAGCGCGGTGCCGATCTCGCCCACGCGCTCGAGCACGCTCATGGTGAGCGTGTTGGAGATGCTGAGCACGATGATGATGGCGATGATCGCGTTGACGACCTGCGCCTGGCGCGCGAAGAGCGTCGCGGTCTTGTTGTAGAAGTCGGCGAGCTCGTACCACGGCGTGACCTCGAAGCCGCCCGGGGCGAGCGCGCTCTGCAGGCGCGCCGCGACCGACGCGGTGCGCCGCGTCTCGTCGAGCAGCACGACGAGCGTGTGGTCGCCGTCCACCCGCAGCAGCGCGTGCGCGACCGGCAGCGGGACGCGCAGCGCCGCGTCGTCGTAGGCCTTCGACACGGTCTGGAACAGCCCGACGACCGTGACCTCGACCGCGTTCAGGCCGCCGCTGCGGCTCGTGGCGAGCAGCACCACGCGGTCGCCGACCTGCGCGCCGAGGTTCTCGGCCAGCCCCTTCCCCAGGATCGCCTCCGGCGCCGCCGCGTCGGCGAGGTCGCGGCCCGCGACCACGTTGACCGACGTGTCGAGGCGGTGCGAGCGGTGGATCGCCGCCTCGCGCTCGGGCACCACCCCGTCGCCGATGAAGGAGAGCGTCGCGTCGTTCAGGCTCGCCAGCCCGCTGAACGAGAGCCGCGGCGCGACCACCTCGACGCGCGGCTCGGCCGCGATCGCCGCGCGCACCGGCGCGTTGGCCGGGATCAGGAACGCGAACGGGTCGGCCGCGCCGGCGGCGCGGTAGTGCGCGCGCGTCACCTGCAGGTGGCCGAGCTGCGAGCGGATCGTGCTCTCGCGCATCGCCCACAGCACCCAGTCGATGAAGCCGTTGGCGAGCAGCATCGCCACGACCCCGAACACCACCGCGCCGAGCGCGATCGCCGAGCGCCGCCGGTGCCGCAGGACGTTGCGCAGCGCGAGCGCGAGGAGCTGCCGCGCCCCGCCCGCGCGCTCGCGCCAGCCGGAGAGGTCGATCATCGGGGCCCGGGCCGGTGCGCGAGGTAGTAGTCGAGCACCGCGTCGAGGTAGCTCGCCGGCGCGGGCAGCGCGACCGCGCCGCCGACGAGCCGGCGCGTCTCGTCGTTCGCGAACGCGGTGCTGCCGGCGAGGTACTCGAGAAACACCGGCAGCGTCGCGAGCGCGCGGCGCGCCCCGCGCGGCGCGAGGCG
>JAGVSZ010000294.1 GCA_019137045.1 Betaproteobacteria bacterium | reverse complement strand
GTGCACGAGGTGGAACGGCTCGGACTGCGGGCGCAGGCCGAACACGAAGTGGAACTCGCGGCGGGGCCTCATTCGAGCGCCGCCAGGAACTCGCGCGCCACGACTGGCTCGGCGTAGCGGTTCGCGATGCGCTCGGCGATCGCCGCCGCGGCCGCGCGGTGCGGCGCCGGATCCGCCACGATCGCGCGCATCGCCGCGACCGCCGCGTCGAGGTCGGGCGCGGCCCAGCGCTGCGACGGCCAGAACGACGGCAGCTCCGGCGGCCACACCGGTGCGCGTTCCATCCGGTACGGGACCGCGCCGGGCCACCCGGCGCCGAGGTAGTCGAGGTGGCCGCCCCAGCCGGTCGCGATCACCGGCGTCCCGCGCGCGGCGGCGTCGAACATGCCGAGCGCCCAGCCCTCGCCGTGCGGCAGCGAGACGTAGGCGTCGCCCAGCTCGTGCACGAGGTCGATCCCGCGGCCGGTGAACTCGTTGGGCAGCATCGAGATCGGCGGCGCGTCGCGATCGAGCTCGTCGGTCGCGTCGTCGACCGCCGCCTGCGCGAGCTCGAGCGTCGAGGTGCGCGGGTACAGCGGCGGCGCGCCGAAGCCCAGCGGCCCGGTCTTCACCACCAGCGCGACGCCCTCGTCGTCGCGGAACGCGTGCACGAACGTGCGCAAGAGCGCGCCGAGCGCCTTGCGCGGGTCCCACGCGTTGATCGTGTAGAACACGAACCGCGCGTCGGCGAGGCCGAACCGTGCGCGCGCCGCCGCGACCTCGTCGGGCGCGAACCCGTTCCACGCGTGCCGGCGGACGTGCGGCACGACGCGCACCGGAGCGCGCACGCCGGCCGCGACGAACGTCTCGCGGTTCATCTCGCAGGGCACGAGCACGCGGTCGGCGCGATCGAGCAGCGTGCGCCAGTGCGCGGGCAGCCGGTCGGTCTCCCAGACCGTGTAGCCGACGTTGCGCCGGTCCCGCTCGAACAGCGTCGGCCAGTGCTCGGGGACCGCGTGCGCGACGACCGTGTCGTACGCGATGGGCCGCGACGTCGCGGCGAGGAGCGCGGGCAGGTCGGCGAGCGACTCGTCGTCGGTCGCGAGCAGCGCGAGCCGCGGCCCCTGGCCGGGCGGGAGCGGCTCGGGTCGGTGCGTCCCGTGGCGCAGCGGCACCCAGCGCACCGGCACGCCCGCGTTGACGAGCGCCCTCACGTACGCGAGCGCGGCCATCCCGTAGCCGGTGGGCTCGACGAACGACAGGAACTTGACGCCGGAGGGCAAGGTCGCGGACTCGGGGGGATCGGCGCGGTCGACGTCGCGCCGGCACGCGCCGCGCAGTCTAGCGCAGCGGGCTTCGCCCTCGCGCGCCGGGCGGTGCGCGAGCCGTGCCACAATGCGGCGCATGATCGCGGCGCGCCTCTTCCCCTTCGTCCCTGCGGTCGCCCGATGCGTGGCCGCGGTACCGCTCGCGCTCGCCCTCGCGGCGCAGGCGCAGGTGCCGCCTTCGGCCTCCGAGATCGCCGGCTACACCGGGCTCTTCGCTGCCGCGCAGTCGGGCGACCCGGCCGCGATCCGCTCGCAGGTCGCCGCCGGCGCCCCGGTGGACGCCCGGGACGGCCGCGGGCGCACCCCGCTCATCGTGGCCGCGTTCGCGCGACGGCACGACGCGATGCGCGCGCTCGTCGCGGCCGGCGCGGACCCGAATGCGCTCGAGAACGACCGCTACGACATCGTCACGGTCGCCGCGGTGGCGGACGACGTGCCCACGCTCGAGGTCGCGCTCGCGCTGGGCTGCAGCCCGCGCAACGTGACGAGCCGCTACGACGGCACCGCGCTGATCGCCGCCGCGCACCTCGGTCACGACGGCGTGGTGCGCACGCTGATCCGCGCCGGCGCGCCGCTCGACCACGTCAACAACCTGGGCTGGACCGCGCTGATCGAGTCGATCGTCCTGGGCGACGGCGGGCCGCGGCACGTCGCGACGCTGAAGGCGCTCGTGGAGGCCGGCGCGAACGTGAACCTCGCCGACCGGTCGGGCACGACGCCGCTCGCGCTCGCGCGCTCGCGCGGGTACGGCGAGATGGCAGCGATTCTCGAGCGCGCCGGCGCGCGCTGAGGCGCCCGCCGGACAATCCGGCGGTCAGTGCGCGGCCGTCGCGCGCGCCGCCTCGACCGCGGCCGCGGCGATCCTGCGCTGCTCGCGGTGCGCC
>JAGVSZ010000236.1 GCA_019137045.1 Betaproteobacteria bacterium | reverse complement strand
CGCCCGCGATCCAGAACGCGATCCCGATGCCGTTCTTCGGCACGACGCCGTTCGCCGCGCCGGGGCTCGGGATCATCGCCGCTGCGGTCATGCTCGGCTTCGGCCTGTGGTGGCTTGCCCGCGCCGAGGCGAGGGCACGGCGCGCGGGCGAAGGTTACGGCGGGAGCCTGGGCTCCGCCGCGGCGGCGGCCGACGATCCGATCGTGCGCGAGCGCGCCACCACCTCGGGTTCGTTCGACCCCGCCGAGGCGAAGCACGGCCACCACGGCGGCGAGCCCCCGGGCACGCTCGTCGCGGCGGCGCCGCTCGTCGTGGTCATCGTCGTCAACCTGCTGATGTCGATGTGGGTGCTGCCGCGGGTCAACACCGAGTTTCTGGCCGAGGCGCGCTGGGGCGGCGTGCAGCTCTCCGCCGTGAGCGGCGTCTGGTCGGTGATCGTGGCGCTCCTCGCCGCGATCGTCGTGCTGGTCGTGCTCAACCGCCGGCGGCTGCCGGCGCTGCGCGCGACGGTCGACGCCGGCGCGAACGCCGCGGTCCTGCCGGTGCTGAGCGTCGCGAGCCTGGTCGGATTCGGCGCAGTCGTCGCCGCGATGCCGGCGTTCGAGCTGGTGCGCGAGTGGGTCCTCGGCATCGAAGGCGGGCCGCTGGTGTCGCTCGCGATCGCGACGAACATCCTCGCCGCCCTGACCTGATCGGCCTCGGGCGGGCTGACGATCGCGCTCGACGCGCTCGGACCGACCTACCTCGCGCTCGCCGCCCAGCAGGGCATCGATCCCGCGCTGCTGCACCGGGTCGCGGTGATCGGCGCCGGCACGCTCGACAGCCTGCCGCACAACGGCGCGGTCGTGACGCTGCTCGCGGTCTGCGGCTCGACCCACGGCAAGAGCTACTTCGACATCGTGATGGTCGGGATCGTGGGCGCGATTCTCGGCCTCGTCGCGGTGATCGTCCTCGGCGGAACGTTCGGGTCGTTCTAGGCGGCCGGCGCGCGGGCGCGCGCCGAAAAGCGCTCAGCGTCGCGGACTCCCCAGCGCGCGCAGCGGGTCGTCGCAGACGTCCCGGCCGTCGCGCGGCAGCGGACCGCGGAAGAGCGTCTCGAGCGGCACCACGACGACCGAGCCGAGGAAGCGCGCGATGGTCGCGAGCACGTCGCCCGGGCTGACGCCGATGTCGAAGTCGGTGAACGTGCCGGTGACGCTCACCGGCGTCTCGAGGCTGAAGAACTGCACGTCCTTCGCGCGCGGCTGGAACCGGAAGTCGATCGCCTCGGTCGCGAAGTCGATCCCGCCCGCGCCGAGCACCCGCATGCGGCTCGTGTCGATCACGAGCGCGTCGCGCGTGAGCTTGCCGCCGGCGAGGTCGAACCGGCCGACGACGCAGTTCACGACCGACACCTGGCCGCGGTCGAGCACCGGAAGCAGCTCGCGGAAGAGGTTCACCACCCACAGGTCGATCTGGCCCGCGCCGAGGTTCTCCGGCCACACCGCGAGATCGATGTGCCCGTCGGCCGAGCTCATGATCGCGTTGAGCGACGGCGCCTTGCCGGCGAGCTCGAGGTTCAGGCTGAACAGGCCCGTGACGTCGCTGTCGGGACGCCGGCGGCGCGCGAGGATGCCGTACTCGAAGCGCTCGATGTAGGCGCCCGCCGCCAGCTCGACCCCGCCCTTGGTCGGGTCGTACGCGAGCGAGAGCTTCGCGGTGCCCCCGGGCAGGTTGACTTCGGCCGGTCCGAGGTACAGCTGGCCGTCCACGAGCTGCACCCGCAGCGTCCCGTCGGCCAGGCGGTCCCGGCCGCTCAGCACCTGCCGGACCTCGACGTCGACGTACGCGTCGAAGCGGCGCAGGAAGCCCGCGCTGAGGACCCGCTGCGTCTGCGTCGCTGCCCCGCTCGCCTGGGCGCGCAGCGCGTCCTGGATGCGCTGCGGCGCGCGCCCCGGGTCCGCGCGCCGGGGCAGGGGAAAATCGTCGAGCTGGATGTGCGGCGCGGTGACGCGCAGGTCGAGCCGCGGCCGCGCGCCGGTCACGTCGAGCGTGCCGCGGCCGCTCAGCCGGCTCTCGCCGACGCGCAGCGCGAGCCGGCGCACCTCGTACCCGGTGGACGTCATCGCGATCGGCCCGCGCAGCGACCACGGCCCCCACGGGGGCAGCTCGACGCGCGCGAGCGCGCTCAGCGAGTCGAGCCGCTCGCCGCGCAGGTCCAGCGTGAGATTCGCGCCGCGCCCGAGCGGCAGCGCCGCCTCGCCCTCGAGCTTCAGCGTCGCTCCCGCCGCGTGCGCCTCGGCCGAGAACGGGACGCGCGTCGCGTCGCGCGCGAAATCGGCCAGCGTTCCGCTCGCGATCCGGATCTCGACCGGCGTCTCGTCGAGCGCGCCGTCCAGGCGCGCGGTGACGGGCTGGCCGGGGGTCGCGCCGACGACACCCTCGCGCAGCGCGACGCGGGCCGCGACGGTGCGCTCGGGGCCGCGCAGCGTGAGGCTGCCGCCCTTGACGCGCGCCTCGAACGACGAGCGCTCGACGAGATCCCGCAGCCGCGCGCCGCGCCCGGCGAGCTCCACCTGCAGCGCGTCGGCCCGCGCCTCCAGCCCCTCGGCGGCGCCGAACGCGCGCAGCAGCGCGCCGAGGTCCACCGCGCCGGTGGACATGGCGAGCGTTACCTCCGGCACCGCGCCGCGCAGGTCGGCGCCGAGCAGGCCCTCGAACGGCACCCCGGCGAGGCGCGCCGCGAAGGGCGACGGGGGCAGCCGGCCCTCGCGCACCCGCGCGCCGAAGCCGAAGTCCACCATCTCCGCGCGGCCGAAGAGCACGCGCTCGAGACCGAGCCCGATGTCCGCGTCGGCGAGGTCGATGCCGTAGGGGAGGAGCGGGACGTCCAGCGCGGCCTTGCCCGGCGTCGTCGCCGCGGTCGGCGGCGGCCGCAGCGTCCCGAGCTCCGGCACGTCGATGAGCGGGCTGCGCACCGCCGCCACGGTGATCGGTTTGCCCCCGACGAGGCTGCGGTTGATGTCGACCGTGAGCGTGCTGCGGCCGAGCTCGAGCGTGGTCTCCTCGAGCCGCCACTCGTCACCCGCGAGCCGTATCCCCCCGGCGATCGCGAGCGGCAGCGTCGACTGCGGCGCCACGCCCAGCCAGCGCGCGAGGGCCCCGGAGCGCGCGGCGTCGAGACGGAAAGCGAGCGTCGTGGTGCGCCCGGCGCCGGCGAGCGTGCCCTCGACGCGCGCCTTCGCGCCGGCGGTGGCGACGTCCAGCCCGATCGGCGTGGCGCCCTCGCGCAGCATCCCGGGCAGGGACCCGGCGCGCAGCGCGAACGTCGCGGGCTCGCCCAACAGCGCGCCGCGCGCCGCGCCGCGCAGCGGCTGCGCGCGCTCGACCGCCAGCGCGAGCGAGTCGAACGCGAAGTCGACCGGCCGCCCGTCGGCGAAGTTGCCGTAGCTCAGCCGGGCGCCCGCCGCATCGACCCGCACCCCGAGATCGCGCACCAGGGCGCCGAGCGTCTCGCCGCGCCCGTCGACGCGCACGTCGATGCGCTCGAGCGTGCCCTGCACGCCCTCGATGCCGGCGAACTGGCCGACGAGGTTGCCGAGCGGCGAGCGTCGCGCGCCGAGCTCCACGGCGAGACTCGACGTCGCGCCCGCGGTCGCGAGCTCGATCCGGCCGGCGAGCGGGACCTGCGCGACGGTCACCGCGAGCGGCGCGCGCACCCCGCGCTCGTCGGCCTCCACCTGCAGCGTGGCCGCGCGCACGTCGCCGCCGAGCCCGATCCAGCGGTCGACGCGCAGGGCGAGCGCGAGGTCGACCGGCACCAGGTCGCGCAGCGGCAGCGTGTCGCGCGCGAGCTCGTCGTAGTCGAGCGGCTGCCCGGTACTGTCCGCGCTCGCGCGCAGGAACGGGCGCAGATCGAGCTCGGCCATCGCGAGCTCCCCCGCGACGCGCGGCCGCCCCGCGCCGAACGCGACCGCGAGCCGGCCGGTGACCTCCGCCGCGCCGAAGAGGCCGCGCAGATCCGCGAGCTCCACCGCGCCGGGGCGCACGACGCCGCGTCCCGACAGCGCCGCGACGCCGAACTTGGGCAGCTTCGTCTCGGCGAACTGCTCGACCTGCTCCAGGTTCTCGGTGCCGGCGCCGAACTCGAATTGCGCCGTGCGCGCGTCCGGCTCGACCGTGCCGTCGGCGTGCAGCCGCGTCCCCAGGAACTCGAAGTCGAGCGCGAACGGCCAGCTCGCGCCCCCCTCGGAGAGCAGGCGCGCCGAGCCGCCCGAGAGCGTGACGACGTAGGGAAACTCGCGCGCGACGCGGCCGCGGACCTCGAGCGCCACCGGCGCGCTCCAGCTGCCGGTGCCGACCAGCTCGTCGAGGTCGACCACGTGGCGCGCCCCGCTGCGGACGTCGTGATACTCGAGCGCGATCGAGCGGATCGTGGTCCGTTCGATCTCGACCGCGACGGGCAGGCGCCCGCGGTCGGCGGGGTCGCGCGCCTGCGCCGGCGCCTGCGGCGTCCAGTTCGCGCGCCCGTCGGCCGCCCGCTCCAGGTAGATGCGCGCGTCGGTCGCCTCGATCGCGCGCACGTCGAGCCGCCCTTCGAGCAGCGCCAGGAGGTCGACGCGCGCGTGCGCCTCGCCGAGGGTCGCGAACGCGGGCGCGGCGAATCCCTCGCGGTTGAGGATGCGGATGCCGCCTACGCGCAGCGCCGATTCGCGGGCGAGGACGATCTCCAGCGGGCCTTCGAGCAGGACCGGGCGTCCGAGCGCCGCCGAGGCCCGCTCGGCGAGCGCGCCGCGCCAGCGCGACGCGTCGACCGTGACGCCGACAAGGAGCGCCACGGCGAGCGCCGCGAGCGGCAGCACGAGAAGCACCGCGAGCGCGCCGAGGAACCAGCGCCGGCGCGTCACGACCCGCGCTCGCCCGCCGTCCGGTTCGCGGCGCCCTTACCGCGCACGGCGAAGAGCTGGAGTCTCCGGCCGCGCGTCCCGCGTACCCCTCCGCGGCGAATGCCAAGTTGGAGCGCGCGCGTCCCGCCACACTGCGCGCAGCGCGCGCGCAGACCGACGCGCCGCGCGCGCGCCCGGCCGCCATGCGCACGGCAGTGCAGCCCGACCGGCTGTCGCCCGCGAACATCGCCGTGCGCGTGCTCTAAGCGGTTCGCGCCGAGCGCTTCTACGTGCCCACGCACCCGCGCATCCTGCCGGCGATCGGGGCGCGCGTACGCGACATCCTCGCAGAACGCAAACCCGGGAGTCCCGTGTGAAGTCGGTAGACGGGCGGCTCTTGGCTCAACTGGCGCAGGTCGAACGCAGTCGCCGCAGCGCCTCGTTCGAGGCCGGCAGGGTGGCCGGGTTCTCGCCCGAGAGGTCGCGGGCGTTCTCCGGCAGCTGAGCCCGGCCGGCGGGCGGCCAACCCCTCACCGCGATCACGCCGGGCACGAGCGTGGCGAGTCGGACCTTGCCGCTGTCCACGTCACGCTGGCAGACGTACAGGACCCCGCCCGCCGCTAGCACTCGCTCGCGCACCGCCGCAATCGGTCCGGCGGCGATGGTCTGGAGCGCGCGCGTCTCGGGCGGCAGCACGAGCAGGAAGAAGCGCTGCCCCACCCGGTCCGCCTTGAGCGCCTGCACGGCGGCCTGGGCAAAGCTGAATCCGGCGCCGGCGATGTAGAGCCCGCCTTCTTGCGCGGCCGCGGGCGTCGCGGCCGCGGCGCAAAGGGCGGCGATTCCGACCATCCGCAGCGCGACGGATACGAGGCCCGGGATTCGGTCACCGATGATCACCGGTACATTATGCGACGCGCAGGAACTTGCCGCACGGTGGTCACTCTTGCTCCGCGCCATCTTAAACTTCACCCCGCATTTTGTTCGGCAGCCGATCCCCTTCGCCATCACGGCAGGGACGACACGTCGCCGAACTCCCGAGCCGCGGCCGCGCCGATGTGGGCGCGCCGCGATCTGCCCGCTTCGCATCGGTCCGAGGTGCATGAGATGAGACTTTCCGTCCAGCGGATCCGCACGCTATCCCTCGCCGTCACGCTCTTCGGCACAGTCCCCCTCCTCCGCGCACAGACTGCGCCGTCGCTCGCCGACTGCGCGGCGATCGGCTCCGACGGCGAGCGCCTCGCCTGCTACGATCGCGCTGCGGGACGCGCCGTCGCGCCGCCCTCCGGCGACGAGCCCGCGGTTTCGCCGCCGGGCGCGGCGCAACCCGCCGCGGTCGCGGGGGGGCTGCGCGCGCCGCCGTCGCTGATCGACGCAGCCTGGGGCTTTGGACCCAGCTCCAGCCGGTACACGATCGACCTCTACAACCAGAACTACCTGCTGATCGGGCGCTACACGGACAACCTGAACACCGCGCCCTACTCCCCGGTTTTCGCCGCCGCCGGCCAGCCGGAGAGCCTGGACGACATCGAGGCGAAATTCCAGATCAGCTTCAAGATTCGGCTGTGGACCACGGAGGATCGGCGTTGGGGCGTGTGGGCCGGGTACACGCAACAGAGCCAGTGGCAGGTATACAACGACGACATCTCACGCCCGTTCCGCGAGACGAATTACATGCCGGAGCTGTTCGCGAGCTGGCGCCCGGGCATCGAACTCGGCGGTCTGCACTGGAACCTCCTCAACGTCGGCTACACCCACCAGTCGAACGGACGCACCGACCTCCTGTCGCGCAGCTGGGATCGGATCATCGCCACCTTCGGGTTCGAGCGCGAGAACTTCGCGCTGCTCGCCAAGGCCTGGTACCCGTTCAACTACGAGGACGACAATCCGCGCATCACCGATTTCTACGGCTATGGGAGCCTCACCGCGATCTACAAGTGGCGCGACCACAGCTTCTCGCTGATGGGTCGCGGCAGCATCGCAAACGGGAAAGGCGCTGCTGCGTTCACCTGGATGTCGCCGCGCCTGCTCGGACCGCTGCGCGCGTACGTGCAGGCATTCGCCGGCTACGGCGAGAGCCTGATCGACTACAACTGGAACCAGAACACGATCGGGGCGGGCGTCGCGCTCAACGACGCCCTGTAGCGCGATCCCCTGCGCCGAAGTGAGCGCGGCTCGCGACCGGAACCGCACGCGGGACACAGTCCGTGGCGAGACGGCGCGTACGCGCGGCGCAGCAGTCTCGCTCCGCACGGTTGGCCGCATCGGCTGGAGGCGTGCAGTCGTGCGTTTCGGGGCCACCTGCCGAGATCGCCCCCGCACCGCCGGAATCAGCCCGCCGCGGGCGCGATCCAGTTGTGGAGCGCGAGCCCGCCGTCGACGACGACCGTGGCCGCGGTGACGTAGGCCGAGAAGCGCTCGCACGCGAGCGCGAGCGCCATCCCCGCGATGTCGTCCGGCGTGCCGAGCCGCCCGAGGCTCGTGCACGCGGTGAGGCGCGCGACGAGTCATGAAGGAAGACGCCCAGTGTGCCCTACGCGCCGCCTCCGGTTCGGGCGAGCGCGACGCGACCGTGAAACCCGCCCGCGTGAGGACGGCGGTGCGCCGGTATGATCGCGCGCAGTGATTCGCGCGCCGACCTGCCCGATGCGACCCGCCGCATGCCGCGGCGGCGACCGCGGTCGCCCCGCCCCGGCGGGCCCGCGATGAGATCGGTCGGCCGGTACGTGCTGGTCGAGGAGATCGGGCGCGGCTCGATGGGCACGGTATTCCGCGCCACCGACCCGCTGATCGAGCGGACGGTCGCGGTGAAGACCGTGCACCTCGCCAGGCTCGACGACGGCAGCCTGGAGCCGCGCATGCGCTTCCTGCGCGAGGCAAAAGCGGCCGGCCGCCTGACCCATCCCGGGATCGTCGCGGTCTACGACGTGGGCGAGCTCGAGGATCTCGCCTTCATCGTGATGGAGTTCGTGGAGGGGCGCTCGCTCAAGGAGGTGCTCGAGGCCGGCACGCGCGTGCCGCTCGGCACCGCGGCCGAGATCGTGCGGCAGGCGGCCGACGCGCTCGCCGTCGCGCACCGCAGCGGCGTCGTGCACCGCGACGTGAAGCCCGGCAACCTCATGCTCACGCGCGACGGCACGGTCAAGGTCACCGACTTCGGCATCGCGCGCATCGACCAGAGCCAGCGCACCCGCACCGGCGTGCTGGTCGGGTCGCCCGGGTACATGTCGCCGGAGCAGCTCTCGGGCAAGCCGGTGGACGGCCGCAGCGACCTGTTCTCGCTCGGCAGCGTGTTCTACGAGCTCGCGACCGGGAAGGGGCCGTTCGAACCCGAGCGCGCCGAGGACGTGCTGCAGCTCATGACGAACATCGTGAGCCGGCCGCACGCGGCGCCGAGCGCGGTCGCGCCGGGCGTGCCGGGCGCGGTGGACGCGATCGTCGCGCGCGCGCTCGCGAAAGACCCGGCGCGGCGCTACGCCACCGCGGAGGCGATGTCGGCCGACCTGCGCGCGGCGCTCGCCGCCGCGCTGCGCCCGGCGAGCGGCGATCCCGGCATCGCGGAGCTCGCCCGCCGCGGCGACGTGCTGCTGCCCGAGTTCGACCTGTACGCCGAGACCGGGGACGCCGCCGCCCCGGTCGGCCCGGCGGCGCCGACCGTCCCGATCGAGCGCGCGCCCGATGTCCCGCCCGCGGCGGGCGGGCTGCTGGAGCGTCTGCGCGGCGAGGCCGAGCGCATCGAGATCAGCGGCGGCACCGACGACACCGCCACCGCGACGCTGATGCGGCGCTTCGACGTCGAGCGGCGCATGCGCGCCGGGCTCGGCTTCTACCAGGAGCTCGTGCGCTACCTCGGCGTGGTGAAGCCGGAGATCGGGCACCGCTACGGCCTCGACGGCCTGGGCGGCTTCGCCCGCGCGCGGGTCGCCGACGCGTTCGTGGACAGCCGCGTGCGGCGCGAGGGCGGGCGGCCATGGACCGAGTCGGTGCTGCTGACGCTCGTGGCGGTCTCGCCCGAGACGCTGCGGCTCGCATGCGCGCCGGGAGAGTCCGCGACGGTGCTCGAGCGGCTGGCCGGCGCGAACCTGCGCTACGAGTCCGAGGCGCCGCCCGAGTCCGGCGCGCCGCCCACGCTCATCGTCGCCGGCGAGATCACGATCCACGCGCGCATCATGGCGGACCGCGCGCGCGGGCGGATCGCGTTCCTGTGCCGCAACGTCGCCGGATTCGGCGCCGCGAGTTTCGTCGTCGACGCGCGCGCGGTCGAGGACTCGATCTTCGAGGCGTTTGCGAACCACGTGCTCGGGCAGCCGGGCGACTTTCTCGCGCTCGCCGGGAAGACCTGAGTCGCCGCCGTCCGCCGCGGCTCGGCGCGACCTACCGCGACGGCAAGCCGTTCGTGAACTTCCCGCTGCGCAAGCTCGATCCGCAGGCGACCGACGCGATCAGCGACGACCGGGTGACGCTTTGCCTGCAGGGCGCAAGGCGATCCTGCGCATGAACCGCGATCCGGACATCGACGTGCCCGAGCACTCCTGCGCCTGCCTCGATGGGCGCGGCGAGCGGCTGCGCGCGAACGGACGCGGCCGGTTCCTCCTCACGGCGCCGCCGCTGCGGCTGCCCTGCGCGGTCGGCTCGCCGACGACGCCGGTGGCGACCGTCTAGCGTATATTCGCGCTGGCGCGCACCCGCGCGCGCCGATCGGTCCCGTCTTCGCTTCCCCGCCTTGGATCCCCGCCGGCCTCCGCAGTCGAACGACGCACGCGGCGAATGGCCGCCGCGCGACGCGCTCAGCGCGCGGCGCAGCGAGCTCACGGTGCTGCGCATCTCGTCGGTCCAGCTCGCGTTCGTCCTCTCGCTCGCCTTCCATGCGCTCCTGCTGTTCGGGTGGGTGAAGCGTCCGCTGGACCCGCTCTCCGACCGCGTGGGCGAAGGCAGGGGCGGCGGCGCGATCGCCGTGCGGCTCGCCCCGGCGCCGGCCCCGCGGCCGAGCGTCGCCGCCGCGGCCCCACC
>JAGVSZ010000154.1 GCA_019137045.1 Betaproteobacteria bacterium | reverse complement strand
GTCGGTGCGCACGACGCCGAGCGCCGGCGCGAGCGTCGTGAACGGGTAGTCGGCCACCTTCGGGCGCGCCGCGGACACCGCGCGGATCAGCGTCGACTTGCCGGCGTTCGGGAGCCCGAGCAGGCCCACGTCCGCGAGGACCTTGAGCTCGAAGCGGATGCGCCGCGATTCGCCGGGCTCGCCCGGCGTGTGCTGGCGGGGCGCGCGGTTCGTGCTCGACTTGAAGTGCAGGTTGCCCAGGCCCCCCTTGCCGCCGCGCGCGAGCACCGCGGTCGCGCCGTCCGTCGCGAGGTCGGCGAGGACCTCGCCGGTGTCGGCGTCGCTGATCACGGTGCCGACGGGCACGCGCAGCTCGACGTCCTCGGCGCCCTTGCCGTACTGGTCGGCGCCGCGGCCGTTCTCGCCGCGGCGCGCGCGGTGGATGCGTGCGTAGCGGTAGTCGATGAGCGTGTTGATGTTGCGGTCGGCGCGCGCGAGCACGCTGCCGCCCCGCCCGCCGTCCCCTCCGTCGGGTCCGCCGCGCGGCACGTACTTCTCGCGGCGGAACGACGCGGCGCCGTTGCCGCCGTCGCCCGCGTGCACCTCGATCACCGCCTCGTCGACGAACTTCACGGCGCGCTCCGCTGGTAGAGGACGAACTTCTCCGTCACGTCGCCGCGGCGCGCGCCTTCCCAGACCGGCGTCCACCCTTCGGGTCCGGGCGCGTCGAAGTCGTTGCGGCCGAGCTGGACGAGCAGGAGCGGGCAGGCGGCGCCTCGCCCGGCCTCCGTGCGCTCGGTCCTGAGCCCGGCGAAATAGGCGAACAGCGCGCGCTGCGGACCGCCCAGGTTGCGGCTGGCGACGCAGGCGCCTTCCGGCAGCTGCGTCGCCAGCGCCTCGGCGACGACGCGGTAGCTGCGGCGCGAGTCGAGATAGGGCAGCCAGATCGTCGAGATCAGCGTCCACAGGAGCACCATGCCGATCGCCCAGTTGATAGGGCAGCCAGATCGTCGAGATCAGCGTCCACAGGAGCACCATGCCGATCGCCCAGTTGAGCACCGCGCGCCGGTTCGAGCGCCGCGCGGGCCGCACCATCGCGATCCACAGCACGGTCATGCCGAGCGCGGCCAGCATCGCCCAGAGCTTGAACGTCGGGCGGAAGCCGATCTCGGAATCGCGGAGCAGCCGCGCGGCCGAGAGCGACATGCCGTTCAGGTAGGCGTCGACCCACAGTCCCCAGACGAGCGTCGCGGCGAGCCCGAACGTGAGGATGCCGAACCAGTCGAGCGCGCCCGAGAAGCCGCGCTTGAGCGAGTCCACCTCGAGCGCGCCGACGAGCGAGAGCGGCACGAGCAGCGGCATCGCGGCGATCAGCTTGGACTCGCGCTCGAACGACACCCCGACGAGCACGACGAGCGCGAGCACTCCGGGCAGCACGACGCCCGGGTCGCCGGCGCCGCCATTGAAGCCGCGCGCGCGGATCCAGAGCGTCCACAGCGCGAGCGGAAGCGCGGGCCACGCGAACCACGGCAGGTTTCGCAGCACGTAGCCGAGGTCCGGGGCGCCGCCTGCGGCCGGCGCGAAGTACTCGCGCCAGTTCTCGGCGATCGTCCACGCCGCGTAGAGGTCCGGCGACCGCTGGGCGAGCGCGAGCGGCCAGGCGGCGGAAAGCGGCAGCGCGACGGCCGCGGCGACCGCGACGGTCGCGAGGTGCGCCTTCGTGCGCCAGGTCGCCGAGACGAGCGGCAGGACCGCGACGGTCGCCGCGAACCAGTACGGCGCCGCGTAGCCGCGCGCGAGGAAACCGATCGCCACGCCCAGGCCGAGCGCGATGCCGCCGGGGACCGGGCGGCGCAGCGCGAGCGCGAGCCCGTAGAGCCCGATCGCGACGCCGGCGGTGAGGCCGAGCTCGCCGGAGAGGACGTGCGCGCGCTCCCAGAACCCCATCGAGCCGACGAGGATCAGCACGGGCACCCAGCGGAACGCGCGCCCGTTGAGCTCGCGGCACGCGAGCGACGCGTACGCGAGGATCGCGACCAGCAGCAGCCCCGCGGCGAGCCGCGCCGCGTTGTGCGGCGCGAGCGGCGGCGAGAACGCGCGCATCGTGGCGGCCGCCATCGCCGGCACGAGCGGGCCCGCCTCGAGCCACGGTTCGCCCGCGATGCGCGGCACGACGACGTCGCCGCTTTGCGCCATCTCGGCCGCGACGCCGAACGAGGTCGCGTCGTCGTTCTTCCACGGGTCGTGCCCGATCAGGCCGACGACGATCCACAGCAGGCACAGCAGGACGAGGGCGGCCTGCTTGAGCGCCCGCTGCGGCCCCGACGGCGAGACCGATTCCGGGTCGACCGACTCGGGCGTGGCGGAGCGGGGGGCGCGCATGCCGCGCATCGTACTTTCCGCCGCACGAACGAAAAAGGCAGCCGAAGCTGCCTTTTTCGCGGGCGCGTCCGGTTCCGTCACGCGGTCACGAGCGCGCGGCGGCCGGCTTGGCTTCCGCCTTCGCGGCCGACTTGCCGCCGTAGCGCTGGCGGAACTTGTCGATGCGGCCGGCGGTGTCCATCACCTTCTGCTTGCCCGTGTAGAACGGGTGGCAGGCCGAGCACACTTCGATGTGCAGCGGCTTGACGACGGACGAGCGGGTCTCGAACGTGTTGCCGCAGCTGCACGTCACCTGGATGGTCTCGTACTTCGGGTGGATGCCGGTCTTCATGGTCGTCCTTTCGGCGCGCGGGACGCGTCACGCGCGCCCGCCGCGGGTCCGCGCGCCACGCGGATCCCCAGCGGATCCACGCCCCTGCGGCGGAAAGCTTTGAATTATGGGGCAAATTCCTCGGCGGGGCAAGCCCGCTTGCGTGACGCGAAGGTGCGCAGTCTGCCGGAAAATGCAATGAGATCAAACGGTTGCGCGCCAATCGAACGCGCGGGACCGGGAGAGTGGGGGGGCGACCCCGGAGGCGGATGCGCCGAGTTCTGGCGCCGAACGCTGAGCGGAGCGGGGGATGCGCCGAGGGTCAACCGCGGCGCATGCTGTCAAAGAACTCGGCGTTGTTCTTCGTCGCCCGCACCTTGTCGACCAGGAACTCGGTCGCCTCGAGGTCGTCCATCGGATAGAGCACCTTCCGGAGCACCCAGACCTTCTGCAGGATCTCGGGCTTGAGGAGCAGCTCCTCCTTCCGCGTTCCGGAGCGGTTGACGTTGATCG
>JAGVSZ010000150.1 GCA_019137045.1 Betaproteobacteria bacterium | reverse complement strand
TGATTCCCGCGCAGATCGTGCGGGGCCACCCGCGCGCGCGTCCGGAAGGGGCGATGCACGGCGGCGCGGCCAAGGGGCGCGATGCGTACCACCTGGTCGTCGCGGTCTTCGACGCCGCGAGCGGCGCGCGCATCGACGATGCGCCGGTGAGCGCGAGGGTGGGGGAGCCCGGCCTCGCACCGGTCGCGAAGCGGCTCGAGCCGATGCCCATCGCCGGCGCGATGAGCTACGGCAACGACTTCGCCATGCCCGACGCCGGTCCCTACCGGATCGACCTGCGCATCGCCCGTCCCGGCCTGGGCAACGCGGTGGACGCCACATTTGCGCACACCCATCCCCGATGACGCGGCGCGCGTGACTTGTGGAATCTGTCAGCGAACGAAGGAGGCTTGAGATGGCGCAGCACGAGCACGACGAACCCCGCACCGGTCTTTCCCGCAGCACCTGGGCGCTGATCGGGTTCTTTGCGATCGCCGCCTACTTTTTGCTGAGCGAGCATCGGGCGCACTTCATCCAGTTCCTCCCGTTCCTGCTGCTCCTCGCCTGTCCGCTGCTGCACATGTTCCACGGGCACGGCGGTCATGGCGGTGACGGGCGTGACCGAAGCGGCGATGCCGGCGATGCGGGCAAGGCACCCGGCGATGACCACTCGACTCACCGAGGAGGCCAGCCATGAGCCACGACCCCACCCCCAGCTACGGCCTCTGGTCGCTCGTCGTCATCAACTCGCTCGTGTTCATCATCTTCGCCTTCTCGTTCGCCAAGCCGCAGACGCAACGCGACTGGCGCTCGTTCGGCGCGTTCTCGGCGTTCCTCGTGGCGCTCTTCACGGAGATGTACGGCTTCCCGCTCACGATCTACCTGCTCTCGGGCTGGCTCGCGACGAAGTTTCCCGGCGTCGACTTCCTGGCGCACGACTCCGGGCATCTGCTCGAAGTGATGTTCGGCTGGCGCGGCAATCCGCACTTCGGGCCGTTCCATATCGCGAGCAACATGCTGATCATCGCCGGCTTCTTCGTCCTCGCCGCGGCGTGGAAGGTGCTCTATGCCGCGCAGCGCGAGCGGCGCCTCGCGACGAGCGGCCCGTACGCGCGCGTCCGCCATCCGCAGTACGCAGGCTTCGTGCTGATCATGTCCGGTTTCCTGCTGCAGTGGCCGACCCTCATCACGCTCGTGATGTTCCCGATCCTCGTCTACATGTACGTGCGGCTCGCGCGGCGGGAGGAGGGCGAGGTGCTCGCCGAGTTCGGCGACGAATACCGGCGGTACATGGCCCGCACGCCGGCATTCTTCCCCCGCTGGTCCGTGGCGGGGCGGCGGGCGGCCTGAACGCAGGGTGGCGCAGCAGTGCTCCGAAAGCTCCTGCACTTCCTCGCGCAGGCCGCCGTCGCGGGCGCAATCGCCGCAGCGGGACTGGTCCTGCTCGCGCCGCGCGTCGTCCCCGGGCCGGCCGCGCCGTCGTCCGCGTCCCCCGCTGCGCACGTTCCGGGCGATGCGCGGCAGGCGGTTCCGGGCTACCGCGCGGCGGTCGCGAAGTCGGGACCGTCGGTGGTGAGCGTCTACACGGCGCGCGCGATGCCGCGCGGAGCGCGCCCGGGCGGGGCGCCCTTCTCCGCGGAGCCGCCGGAGGCGTTCGCGGCCGGGCTTGGCTCGGGGGTGATCGTGAGCGCGAGCGGCTACGTGCTCACCAACAACCACGTGATCGACGGGGCGGAGGAGATCGCGGTCGTCCTTGCAGACGGTCGGATCGTCGAAGCGAAACTCGTCGGCGTCGATCCCGAGATCGATCTCGCGGTGCTGAAGGTCGCCTCGCCCGGTCTGCAGCCGATCGCGCTGGGCGACGACCATGCGCTCGCTGTGGGCGACATCGTGCTCGCCGTCGGCAATCCGTTCGGGGTCGGGCAGACCGTCACTCAGGGCATAGTGAGCGCGACCGGGCGCAACCGTCTCGGCATCAGCGTCCTCGAGAACTTCATCCAGACCGACGCGGCGATCAACCCCGGGAACTCCGGCGGGGCGCTGATCGACGCGAACGGCAGCCTCGTCGGCGTCAGCACGGCGATCTTCTCGCAGACCGGCGGATCGCAGGGCATCGGCTTCGCGATCCCGATCAGTCTCGCACGGCAGGTGATGGACCAGATCGTCGCCACCGGCCGCGTGGTGCGCGGCTGGCTCGGCATCTCGGCGCGCGACGCCCGCGACGGCGGCCCGGCGGCCGGCGC
>JAGVSZ010000009.1 GCA_019137045.1 Betaproteobacteria bacterium | reverse complement strand
GCCGTCGTGGACGCCGTCGCGGCGCGCGGCATCCGCGCGCCGGAGGCGCGCCGGGTGCTGCCCGGCTCGCTGCCGCTCGGCGTGCCGCGCGACGTGGTGCTGCGCCTCGCCAATGCGGCCGCGTCCCCGCTCACCTGCGACGTGCACGACCACCATCCCCCCGGCGTCGAGGCGAGCGGGCTGCCGCAGCGCGTGACCGTGCCCGCGCGCGGCTGGGCCGAGCTGCGCTACAGCGTGCGCCCGGTCAGGCGCGGGCCGGTCGAGTTCGGGCTGGTGGAGACGCGGCTCGCCTCGCGCGCCGGGCTGTGGCAGCTGCGGCGCCGCGTGGGCGAGGCGACCGCGACGCGCGTCTACCCGAACTTCGCCGCCCTCACGAAGTTCGCGCTGCTCGCCACCGACCACCACCTGTCGCAGATCGGCGTGCTGCAGCGGCGCCGGCGCGGCGAGGGCCTCGACTTCCACCAGCTGCGCGAGTACCGCGAGGGCGACGCCCAGCGCCAGATCGACTGGAAGGCGAGCGCGCGCATGCGCCGGCTCGTCTCGCGCGAGTACCAGGACGAGCGCGACCAGCAGGTGCTCCTGGTGGTGGACTGCGGCCGGCGCATGAGCGCGCGCGACGGCGAGCTCGCGCACTTCGACCACGTGCTGAACGCCGCCCTGCTGCTCGCCTACGCCAGCCTGCGCCAGGGCGACGCGGTCGGCCTGCTCACCGTGCCGGGCGCGCAGCGCTGGCTCGCACCGCGCAAGGCGCGCTCGACCGTGAACCTCATCCTGAACCGCCTCTACGACCTGCACCCGACGCTCGCCGCCACCGACTACCACGGCGCCGCGGTCGAGGTGATGAAGCGCGTGCGCAAGCGCGCGCTGGTGGTCGTCCTGTCGAACCTGCGCGACGAGGACGACGACACGCTCGCGCCGGCGCTCGCGCTGCTGCAGTCGCGCCACCTCGTGCTGTTCGCGTCGCTGCGCGAGCAGGCCCTCGCGCGCGCCCTCGCCGCGAGCGCCGACACCTTCGACCGCGCGCTCACGCACGCGGCGAGCGCCGACTATCTCGCGCGGCGGGAGCTCGCCTTCCGCCGGCTGGAGCGCGGCGGCGCGGTGTGCCTGGACGTCGAGCCGGCCGAGCTGCCGATCGCGCTGGTGAACCGGTACCTCGACATCAAGCGCACCGGGCGGCTGTGACGCGCGCTCAGCCGTAGACGAGCGCGCCCGCGACCACCGCCCCGTTCAGCACGATCCAGCCGATGCACGGCAGGTAGATGTTCTTGTCGCGCTTCTGCAGCCCGAACCAGAACCACAGCAGCGCGGAGAGCAGGTACGCGCCCCACGACAGGACCGAGACCCCGGCCGCCTGCTGCCCGACCCAGATCGTGAGGACCTGCGGGACGGTCATCAGCAGCGTGAAGACGGACATGCCGCCGAGGAGGCGGCGGAGCAGGGCTTCGGAGGCCGGGCCGGCGGCGGCGGGCGGGGTGGGGTCGGGGGCCACGTGGTGTCCTCGTCGATGCGCCGCGGCCGACCGGACGCCGGGCTGGCGGCGGACGGCGCGGCGCGACATTGTGGGGCCATGCGGCCACGGGGAGCGGAGCGTCCCGGCGGTGGGCGCCGCACCGCCGCCCGGATGGCCGCACGACCGCGCTTGCCGGGCGGACTACGCCTGCGGCTTGGCGTACACCTCCGCGCTCATCACCTCGATCCCGACGAAGGGATCGCTGCCCTCCACCCAGGCGTCGTGGCCGGGCGGGATGGTGTACGAGTCGCCCGCCGCGATCGTCTGCTCCGTGCCGTCCTTCATCCGCACCCGGATCCGCCCCGCGACGACGTAGCCGACGTGGGACACCTGGCACTGGTCGGTCTTCACGACCGGCTTGACGCACTCCGACCAGCGCCACCCGGGCTCGAAGCTGAAGCGCCCGATGGTGTAACCCTCGAGCCGGACCACTTCCACCCGCGTCTTGCTCGGGGCGCGCACCTCGTCGGGTGCGCCGTGGGATTTCACCTGGAGTTTCGTGACCGACACCGGCGTGCTCATGTTTCCTCCTGGAATGGGATTGCGCTCCCTTTCGTCTGCCGCGCCTGCGCTCGCACGGCGCAGGTCGCGCTGCCGCGCGGCGCTCAGGCGATGCGCGTCAGGACCGCGTTCATCTCGTCGCGCGAGTACGCGCGCAGCGTCTGCCCGCGGATGTTGCCGGCCATGCCCGTCGCCAGCGCGTAGGCCGAGAT
>JAGVSZ010000462.1 GCA_019137045.1 Betaproteobacteria bacterium | reverse complement strand
TCTTGCGCACCTCGTTCGCGCACGAGGCGAAGCGCGGGAGGTCGGTGAACCGCTTCCACTGCACGTCGCTGCCCATCGCCATGTAGATGAAGCCGTCGGCCGCCGGGTACACGTTGGTGGGGATGAACTTGCGGTGCTCGTTGCCGGCGCGCGTGATCTCGTTCGGCTGGCAGTCGAAGTCGACCAGCGGCAGCGTGGTGATCAGCCACGACGCCGCGGCCTGCAGCATCGACACGTCGATCCGCCGCCCCTTCCCGGTCTCCGAGCGCTCCAGCAGGGCGAGCAGCACGTTCGCGTACACCTCGTCCCCCGCCTTCAGGTCGATCACCGGCACGCCGGAGAGCATCGGCGGGCCGTTCGGATCGCCCGTGAGCTCCATGTACCCGCACATCGCCTGCACCACCGGGTCGTAGCCGGGCACGTCGGGAAACTCCGGTCCCATGGCCGAGATGCCGGCCCAGATCAGGTCGGGCTTGGCCGCGGCGAGCGTCTCGTAGTCGATGCCGAGCGGCCGGTAGCGCGACGGCACGGTGTTGCAGCAGAACACGTCCACGTTCAGCGCCGTGATCAGCCGCCGCACGACCTCGTGGCCGCGCGGGTCCTTGAGGTTGAGCGCGATCGCCTCCTTGCCGACGTTGGGCGCGACGAAGTAGCTGCGCCGGTCGTCGTCCACGACGCGCGCGCCGATGTAGCGGTTCGGGTCGCCGGGCAGGCCCTCGCCCGCGCCGGCCGCCTCGATGCGGATCACGCGCCAGCCGAGCTGGGCGAAGCGCAGCGTCGCCGAGGGCATCGACAGCGCCTGCTCCATGCTGAGGACCGTGTAGCGCTTCATCCGTCCCGCCTCAGAACCGGATCGGCTCGCGGTAGCGGCCGTGGACCGCGACCAGCTCGCCGGTGATCTCGCCCACCGTCGCGTACGCCTTCACCGCGTCCAGGATCGCCGGCATGACGTTGCGCGCGGCGGCCGCGTCGGCGCGCAGCCGCGCCAGCGCCGCCGCGACCCGCGCGCCGTCGCGCTCGGCCCGGATGCGCCGCAGGCTCTCGATCTGCATGCGCGTGTCCTCCTCGCGGTACGGATGGAAGGCCACCTCGCGCTCCTCGGTCTCGTCCACGCGGTAGCAGTTGACGCCGACCTTGCGGAACTTGCCCGACTCGATGTCGCGCTGCATCCGGTAGGCCTGGGCCGAGACCTTCGCCTGGATCGCGCCAGCGGCGACGAGCTTGACGATGCCGCCCTGCGCGTCCACCTCGGCCATGACGCGCTCCATTTCCCGGCGCATCTGGTTGGTGAGCGTCTCGACGTAGTAGGAGCCGGCGAGCGGGTCGACCGTGTCGGCGAGCCCCATCTCCTCGACCAGGAGCTGCATCGTGCGCAGCGAGATGCGCTGCGAATACTCCGTCGGGATGGTGTAGGCCTCGTCGTAGCAGCACAGCGCCGTCGTCTGGCAGCCGGCGAGCGCGGCGGTGAGCGCGTAGTAGGCGCCGCGCACGATGTTGACCTCGGGCTGCTCGTAGGTGAGCCCGCCGCCGCCGCCGCCCGCGATCATGCGCAGCCACATCGAGCCGGGATCCTGCGCGCCGTACTGCTCCTTCATGATCTTCGCCCACAGGCCGCGCGCGGCGCGGAACTTGCACACCTGCTCGAACAGGTTGCCGAAGACGTTGAAGTTGAACGAGAGGCGGCCCGCGAACTCGTCGATCGGCAGGCCGCGCGCCAGCACCTCGTCCGCGTACGCCTTCGCGATGCAGAAGCCGTAGGCCATCTCCTCCACCGGGTTCGCCCCGGACTCGCGGATGTGGTAGCCGCACACCGACACCGGGCTGTACTTGGGCGCTGCCTGCGCGCAGTACTCGATGGTGTCGCCCACCAGCCGCACCGACGGCTCCACCGGGTAGATCCAGGTGCCGCGGCCGACGAACTCCTTGAGGATGTCGTTCTGCGCGGTGCCGCGCAGCTTCTTCACGTCGTAGCCGCGCTTCTCCGCCATCGCGAGGTACATGGCGATGAGCTGCGGCGCCGCGCCGTTGATCGTGAGCGAGACGGTGATGCGGTCGAGGTCGATGCCCTCGAACGCGATCTCGAAGTCGCGCAGGGAATCGACCGCCATGCCGACGCGGCCCACCTCGCCCACGGCGAGCGGATCGTCGGAGTCGATGCCGATCTGGGTCGGCAGGTCGAAGGCCACGTTCAGCCCGGTCTGGCCGTTGGCGATGAGGTACTTGAAGCG
>JAGVSZ010000190.1 GCA_019137045.1 Betaproteobacteria bacterium | reverse complement strand
CCTCGGCTACCTGCGCGAACTCGAGGATCGCCGTGCGACCGTGCTGTCCTCGATCGAGGAGCAGGGCAAGCTCACCGCCGAGCTGCGTGCCGAGGTCGAGCACGCCGAAACCAAGCAGCGCCTCGAAGATCTCTACCTCCCCTACAAGCCCAAGCGCCGCACCAAGGCGCAGATCGCGCGTGAGGCCGGCATCGGTCCGCTCGCCGAGGCCCTGCTCGCCGACCCGACGCTGACGCCCGAAGTCGAGGCCGAGAAATACCTCGATGCCGAGGCCGGCTTCGCCGACGCCAAGGCGGTGCTGGACGGCGCGCGCCAGATCCTCATGGAGCACTTCGCCGAGGACGCCACCCTGCTCGGCGAGCTGCGCGCCTACCTGCACGAGCACGGCCAGGTACGCTCGACGGTCATCGAAGGCAAGGAGAACGAGGGCGCCAAATTCCGCGACTGGTTCGACTTCGCCGAGCCGATCGCCACCATGCCCTCGCACCGCGCGCTGGCGCTGCTGCGCGGGCGCAACGAGGGCGTGCTGCGCCTGGCGCTGGACGTGGAGCGCCCCGACCCCGACGCGCCCCACCCCTGCGAGGGCCGCATCGCGGTGCGCTTCGGCATCCGCAACCAGGGCCGCCCGGCCGACCGCTGGCTCGCCGAGACCGCGCGCTGGGCGTGGAGCGTGAAGATCTCCATCCACCTCGAGCTCGAGCTGATGAGCGAGCTGCGCGAGCGCGCCGAGGAAGAGGCGATCCGCGTCTTTGCGCGCAACCTCCACGACCTCCTGCTCGCCGCGCCTGCCGGCACGCGCGCCACCATCGGCCTCGACCCGGGCATCCGCACCGGGGTCAAGGTCGCGGTGGTGGATGCCACCGGCAAGCTGGTCGACACGGCAACGGTGTATCCCTTCGAGCCGCGCCGCGACCGCGAGTCCTCGATCGCCACCATCGCCGCGCTGGCGAAGAAGCACGCCGTCGAGCTGATCGCCATCGGCAACGGCACCGCCTCGCGCGAGACCGACGCGCTGGTGGCCGAGCTGATGAAACGTCACCCGGAGCTGGGCGTGACCAAGATCGTGGTGTCGGAAGCCGGCGCGTCGGTGTACTCCGCCTCCGAGCTCGCCGCGCGCGAGTTCCCCACCCTCGACGTCAGCCTGCGCGGCGCGGTGTCGATCGCCCGCCGCCTGCAGGACCCGCTCGCCGAGCTGGTCAAGATCGACCCCAAGTCGATCGGTGTCGGCCAGTACCAGCACGACGTCAATCAGGGCCGCCTGGCCAAGAGCCTGGACGCGGTGGTGGAAGACTGCGTGAACGCGGTCGGCGTGGATGTGAATACGGCCTCGGCGCCGCTGCTCGCGCGCATCTCGGGCTTGAACGCCACGCTCGCCGGCAACATCGTCGAGTACCGCAACACCCAGGGGCCGTTCCGCAGCCGCAGCGCACTGAAGGACGTGCCGCGCCTCGGCCCCAAGACCTTCGAGCAGGCCGCCGGCTTCCTGCGCATCCCCAGCGGCGACAACCCGCTCGACGCCTCCTCGGTGCACCCGGAGGCCTACCCGGTGGTCGAGCGCATCCTCTCCAAGGTGCAGAAGGGCGTGCGCGAGCTGATGGGCAACGGCAGCTTCCTCAAGAGCCTGAAGCCTGCGGAGTTCACCGACGAGCGCTTCGGCCTGCCCACGGTGCAGGACATCCTCGCCGAGCTCGAGAAGCCCGGCCGCGACCCGCGCCCCGAGTTCCGCACCGCGACCTTCCGCGAGGGGGTGGAGACCTTGAAGGACCTCGAGCCCGGCATGCTGCTCGAGGGTGTGGTCACCAACGTCACCAACTTCGGCGCCTTCGTCGACATCGGCGTGCACCAGGACGGCCTGGTGCACATCTCCGCGCTGTCGAACACCTTCGTCAAGGACCCGCACAGCGTCGTCAAGGCGGGCCAGGTGGTGAAGGTGAAGGTGCTCGAGGTCGACATCCCGCGCCACCGCATCGCGCTGACGATGCGCCTGGGCGACGAGGTGACCGCGAAACGCGGCGAGCCCGGCGCCCGGCGCGACGAGGGCGCGGCGCGGCGGGACAAGGGTGCGCCGCAGCGGGATCGGGCCACGCCTCAGCGTGGGGAAGGCGGCCAGGCGCCGCGTGGCGAGCAGCGCCCGCGCGGTGGCGATGACCGCCGCCCGCCCGCGCAGGGCAAGGGCGGCGCGCGCCAGGAGGCCTCGCACCCGGCGGCCGGCAACGCGCTCGCCGAAGCCTTCG
>JAGVSZ010000147.1 GCA_019137045.1 Betaproteobacteria bacterium | reverse complement strand
GTTCGATGCCGGCGACCCGGAACAGGTCGCGCTCGGCAACCTGGGCGCCGCGCTCTATGCGCGCGACGAGGGCGCGGCCAGGCCCGCCGCCCTCGCGCGCCAGCAGTCCGCGCTCCGCACCCTGCTCGATCCGGCGGCCGGCCATGCGGACTGAGCGCAACGCCTCGACGTTCGCGAACATGAGCGCGCCGCCGCGCTCGTTCGTGACGCTGCCCCGCCTCGCCCCGTGCGCCGCCGCCGAGCCCGGCGGCGCGGACGCAAGCCCCGAGCCCGCGCCCGCGCTTCGCGACATCCCGGTGGGACCGGGCGGCGGGGAGCTCACCTCGAATGCGCTCTGCGTGGCACGCGTCGAGATCGCGACGGCGCTGCGCTCCCGCCTGCGCCTGGACGCCGCCTCGCCTCTCCTCACCGCGCACCTCGGCCTCGCCCGCGTGCTCGTCGCCCTCGCGCGAACGGATGGCGGTACGCGCAAGTCTCAGGCCCCGATCCGCGCCGTGCTCCTCGAGATCGACCGCATCGCCCAGGTCCCCGAGGGCGAACTGGTCCACGAACTCGGCGAGCGGATCGCGTCGATCGCCTGGCCCGCCTGGGCGCCGCGCGTGGCCTTCGTCGCGCCTCCCGACGACGCTCGCGATCCCCGCCACGACGAGCGGCCCCGACGCGCGACGCGCGTGGTCCACTCCCCGCTGCTCGCCGCCCGGCTCGTCGCGGCGATCCGCGAGCCGGTCTTCCTGCGCAACGCCGCGCCGACGCTCGCGAACCTGCTCGACCTCCCGCGCGGCAGCGCGCCGCCGCGCACCTGGCAGATCTGGCTTCCGGTCGCACCGGGCCGAGTCCGGCCGCTGCCGTCCGCCGACCGTTCGATCCGAGGAGCGAACCCGTGACCCACGCCATCGCACCGTCTCGCGCGGTCGCGCACGGAGCGGATCTCCAGGATCGGGCCGTCGCGTGCGAGCACCGCCAGCTCGCCGACCGCATCCGCCAGTGCGTGCCGCCGCACCACCCGGCGTTCGGCAAGCTCCTGCAGCTCGTGTCGATCGAGGTCAGCGAAGCCGTGCCCACCGCCGCGGTGACGATCGGCGCGCGCTCAAGGCTCCTCGTCCATCCCGGCTTCGTCGCGGCGCGCTGCCGCACCGACGCGCACCTGTCGATGCTGGTGATGCACGAGCTCTACCACGTGCTGCTCGGCCACACGCGCCTGTACCGCCGCGCGACGCCCGAGGCGAACTGGGCGTTCGACTGCATCATCAACGCGCAGCTCTGCCGGATGCATCCGCAGCTCGAGTTCACCTCGTTCTTCGCGGCCGGCGCCGCTCCGGAGGGCCCCTGGAGCCTGATCGGCCCGCCGCCCGGATGGCCCGCCTCGCCGCGCTACGCGAGCGGCGCGCTCGGCGACGTGCATCGGCGCCTCTACGACGACGACGGCGCGACGACGGTCGAGCTGTTCGCGCTGCTGGAGCGCACCGCCACCACGCTCGACGCCGACGGAGCGGGCCGACTCATCGGCAACCACGCCGACGAGCCCCGGGACGGCGACCCGCTGCACGCCGACCACGAACTGCTCGCCGAGACGCGGCGCATCGTCGCGCGCTGGCCGATGGTCGAACGGCGCGGCGGCGCGGACGACGGTGGCACGTCCGGGCGCCTCTGCAGCGCACTGCGCAGGCACGCCGACGCGCGCCGGGCCGTGCGCGCGCTGCTGCGGGCCGCAGCCTTCGGCAACGACGGCGGGCCGCGCAAGCACGTTCCGGTCGAGACCGAGGCCGTCACGCCGCTGCCGCAGGCGCACGACCGCCGCGCGCAACTGCAGCGCCTGCTGGGAACGCCGCCGCTGCTGTGGCAGGGGCCGCTGTTCCACCACGCGCCGCGCGAGTCGGGCCAGGTGAGCGTCTACGTCGATGTCTCCGGATCGATGGCCGCGTGGCTGCCGGTGCTGCTCGAGGCGCTCGTCGAGTCGACAGCGTTGCTGCGCTGGCCGGTCCTGGGATTCTCGACCGAGGTGCACCCGCTGACCCGCACGGAACTCGGCAACGGAGAACTGCGCTCGACCGGAGGAACCCACTTCGCCTGCGTGGCGCAGCACCTCGTCGAGTCGCGCGCGCGCCGCGCCGTGGTGATCACCGACGGCGACGTGCAGGAGATCCCTGCGGCGCTCGAGGAGCAGTTGCGTCGCACGCGTCCGCGCGTGCACGTCGGCCTGCTCGACGGCTGCGACGGGAGTTTCTGCGCGCGGCTCGGCTGGC
>JAGVSZ010000115.1 GCA_019137045.1 Betaproteobacteria bacterium | reverse complement strand
GGAGCTGCTCGGCACGCGCGGCGCGAACCTGCTCGTGGTGTCGCTCGCGCGCACGCGCGACACCGCGGCGGCGGCGCAGGCGGCGCGCGCGATCGGCGCCGCGCGCGGCCTGGAGGTGCGGACGTGGCCCGAGCTGAGCGACTTCTACGACAAGACCGTCCGGCTCTACGAGCGCCAGTTCGGCGTGCTGCGCCTCATCATCCTGGTGATGGTGCTGCTCAGCGTGGCGAACAGCGTCAACATGAGCCTGTTCGAGCGCGTCGGGGAGTTCGGCACCATGCGCGCGCTCGGCGACCGCGGGCGCAGAATCCTCGCGCTCGTGACGATCGAGGGCGCGCTCCTCGGGTTCGCCGGCGCGGCGCTCGGCGTCGCCGTCGGCGTCGTGCTCGCCGCGGCGATCTCCGCGGTGGGCATCCCGATGCCGCCGCCGCCCAACTCCAACCTCGGCTACACCGCGGCGATCCGGCTGGTGCCCTCGGTGATCGCCGGCGCGTTCCTCACCGGCTGGGTGGCCGCGATCCTCGCGTCGATACCGCCCGCCCTGCGCGCGGCGCGCATGCCGGTGGTCGACGCGCTCCGCCAGAACGTCTGAGGCGGCGCCGCGCGGCATCGCCCCGCGCCTGAGCCCGCGCCTTTCCGTCGTCGCTGCACGACGTGAAGATCGCTCTCTATGTCGTTGATCTGAGACAGTTGTGCGACGCGCCACGATCTGGCACTTTGCGTCTGGGCGGACACGGCGAGGGTCGGTGTGCCGCCCTTCCACAACAACGACCACACACGCGCGCAGGGCATGGATCCGATCGACAGGCTATTCGCACGCACGTTCTGGCAATCCCCTTCCGCCCCCACGTTCCCGGCCTTCCTCGAGCGCCGCGCGCCGCCGCCGCGCGCTCGCGCCGACGGCCTCGGGGATCTGCGCGGGCTCAGCCTCGTGACCACGGGTCCCGAGCTGGTGCGCGCCAAGGTGGCGTCCACCGCCGGTGAGATCGCCGCGGCCGCGAGCCTGGTCGAGTCGCGCTACGCGTGGCGCGGCTACGCGGTGCAGCCGCACGACCGCGCCGCGGCCATCACCGTCGTCGCGACCGGGGACGCCGGCACCCTCGGCACGCTGACCCTGCGCGCCGACGGTCCGTCGGGGCTCGCGGCCGACGAGGGCTATCGCGAGACCCTCAACCTCGCGCGCAAGGCCGGGCGGCGGCTGTGCGAGCTCACGCGGCTCGCGATCGACGCCGACGCGGCGTGGCGCCCCACGCTCGTGTCGCTCATCGGGCTCGCCTACCTCGCGGGCCGCACGCTGCATCAGGTCACCGACGTGTTCGTCGAGGTGAACCCGCGCCACGTGCGCTTCTACCAGCGCATGTTCGGCTTCGTCGCCGCGGCGGGGCAGCGCATGTGCCCGCGCGTCGGCGCGCCCGCGGTGCTGCTGCGGCTGGAGCTCGACCGGTTCGAGGCGCGCCTGCGGCAGATCGGCCTGCACGCGCCCGCGCCCGCCGCGCTGGCGGCTTGACTCCGACGGCCGGGTTCGGACGTCCATTCCGCGCGTTCGACGCACAGCACGATCCCACTCACCTGCTCGCGAGGTCCCGGAGAAAATCACGGCCGGGACCGTGCTGCGCGTCCAGTAACGCCGCAGCCCGCCTGGCGCTCTGCCTCACGCGCTTTCGCGCCTGAGGTCCAAGGCTCGCGACGGCATCCGCAAGATTGGCGGGGAACTTCTCGGACAGCACGGCCGCCAGGACCGCCGCTTGCGCGAGTTCCTTGTCGGCCTTCGGCGCCGACGTGGACGCGCGCAGCGAGGCGACGATCAGCTTGTGGACGCAATAGCGTGCCGGCGTGGGTGTCCGGACCGGAATCACGTGATCCCGACCGAGGACGAGACTCTGCGCCGCGTCCGCGAGCAGGTAGTCGAAGAACGGGAGGCCGGTGGCGTGCGCGCCGAGCTCGGGCACCGCGTAGCTCAGGTACCGCTCATCTCCCGGAACGAGCAGGTCCACCTTGAGCGGCCGCCCGCGCACCTTGAACGACGTCGAGGGCTTGCGCAGGTCGAGCTCCGGCACCTCGGCGAAGGGGAGTCCGGACGCCCTGAGGATCTCGAGGATGCCGCCCTCGGGTCGGGTCGCGAGCTTGATGGGGCGAGGGCGGGCGACGTCGATGACCCCCGTATAGTCGTTCGCGGGGAGTCGCACACCGAGCGCATTGAGGAGCGCCCCGAACGCATGGGTCCCGACGAGCATCGCGCCGTGCCGGAACACCCCGGCGTTGAACAACGCCGCCAACGTCAGCGCCGTCGAGTTGTCCGCGGCGGCGTAACCCTGCTTACGCAGCGTGCGGGAAGTGTCCGCGTAGTAGCGCGCTTCGGCGATCTGGCCTTCCACTTTGACAAGTTGCGCCGCAGTGTCCGGAGCGTCCTTGGGTCCGATGTACCGGTCGGACCGCTTTCCTCTCGCGTCGTACACGCGCCAGTAGAGGTAGCTCCGTCCCTTCTTTTCCAGGTCCACGATCGTGCCCGGCGAAGTGAGGAGCACGGCTGATTGCGTCGTCGCCCGGTCGAATAGCGCCGAGTACAGCACCTGAAAGGGGCCGTCGAAGTAGGAGAACCGGGCCGGGCTAGCCATCGTTACCCACCATAACGACATTCTAGTGGGTAACCCGGGTGCCACCAAGCGGGGAATGCCAGCTGGTGTGATCGCGTCCTCGCTGGAGCCCGCCCGCTCACCCGGGCGCGCTTCAGCGCATCGCCCGTTCGTTACGCGCGACCGCGGCGACTGCGCGCCTGCGATGAGTCGGGCCGGGCGGCGCGGGCCTGCCAGCCATCCGGCGCGGGTCTTCGATCCTTGAGCTTTTTAAACTGTAACCTTAAAATTCTCAAATGCGCCCGATCCCGCGCCTGCTCGCCGGAGAGCTCCGCAGGGCCGCGCGAGCCTTCCCCGCGTTGATCCTCACCGGCCCCCGGCGCGCCGGGAAGACCACGCTTCTCCGCATGCTGTTTCCGCGCGCGGACTATCGCCTGCTCGAGGACCCGGACGTCACCGCACGCGTGCGGGCCGATCCGCGGCTCTTCGTCGAGGAGCTGCGCCCTCCCGTCATCCTGGATGAGATCCAGAACGCACCGGAGCTCCTCAACTACGTCCGGACGCAGATCGACGCGCGTCCGGCGCGGCGCGGCCAGTGGCTGCTCACCGGCTCGCAGGAAGCCCCGCTCATGCGCGGCGTGTCCGAGTCGATGGCCGGGCGCGCAGCGATCTTCCACCTGCTGCCGTTCTCCCTCCAGGAGACGCCCAAGGTCTCGCCGCTCCGCGGGGGGTTTCCGGAGGTGCTCGCCCGCCCAAGTGCCGCGCAGGTCTGGTTCCGCTCGTACGTGCAGACCTACCTCGAGCGGGACGTGCGGTCGGTCGCGGCGATCCGCGACCTCGCCGCGTTCCGGCGCTTTCTCGCGCTGCTCGCGACCCGCTGCGGACAGGTGCTCAACCGGTCCGACCTCGCGGCGCCCCTGGGCGTTTCGGTGCCGACGCTCTCCGACTGGCTCGCCATCCTGGAGATCACCTCCCAGATCCTCCTCGTGCCGCCTTTCTTCGAAAGCTTCGGCAAGCGCCTGATCAAGTCGCCCAAGGTGTACTTCGCCGACACCGGCCTCGCCTGCCATCTGCTCGGCATCGAGACCGAAGCGACGCTCAACCGGTCGCCTTTCCTCGGCGCGCTGTTCGAGAACTTCGTCGCGACGGAGGTCGTCAAGCACCAGCTGAACGCGGGACGCGCGCGCGCCCTGTACTACTTCCGCGACCAGCAGGGCCTGGAGGTCGATTTCGTCGTCCCGCTCGGCGAGGACCGGCTCGCACTGCTCGAAGCCAAGGCCTCGCTCACGCTCCGCCCGGAGGATGCGCGCCCGCTTCATCGCCTGAGCGCGGCGACCTCGCGCTACGCGACGCAAGCGGTGGTCGTCCACCGCAAGGGGCGATTGCCGCCAGCGACATCGGCGCTGAGCGAGGGCGTGACGGCGACGACCCCCGAGGGCCTGCCGGCGATCCTGGGCGGAGGCGGGCGAGGATAGCGATCCCGAGGCTCCTCCAAGCGCGTCTGCCGAGGAGGGATCCAGCCGCGGTCTCCTCGAAAATTGAGCCTGTCCCGCTCAATGTTCAAGGATGATGCGCCGCATCGTCGAACGCGGCCGGTGGCTCGCGGAAGTGCGCGGCGCACGCCGGCGCGGCCGTGACTCGAAACGGTTCTCCATATTTTGTCAATACGCTTGTATTGACACCGTTTCCACGACCGGTATAGGCTCCCGGCATGACCGCCGGCCCGAAGACCGCCCAGCTGCAGATCCGCGTGAGCGCGGCCGAGAAGGCCGCGATCCAGCGCGCCGCGCGCCGGGCCGGCGTGGACATGTCCGCCTACGTCCTCGCGCGAGCGCTCCCGGCCTCCGCGCGCCGGTTCGCCGAACTCATGGGCGCCTGCCGCGACCTCGACGGCTCGCGCTTCGAGCTGGCGGAGCTGAGCGCCTGGCTCGCGGGTCTCGGCGCGGGGGAACTGCGGGACGCGCTCGAGTCGCCGCCGCGCGAGCTGCCGCCCGACCTTGCCGCCTACGTCGCCGCGATGGTCGAAACCGCCTGCGCGCGGCACGGCATCGCGCCGCCGGCGTGGACGCGCTCGATCCCGCCCCTCGCGCAGCCGTACTTCGGCTCCTCGCTCCAGAGCCTGCGCCTGCATCTGCTGACGCATTCGCCGCCGGCCTTCCGGCGGCGGAACCTCTTCGTCGACGCCTCCGTCGGCGCGCAGGTCTGAGTTGGCCGCGCTGGCCGACCGCGACATCCGGCGGCTGTTCGCGCTGCTCGACGAGGAGCTCGGCCGGACCGGCACGGTGGGCGAGCTCTTCCTGGTCGGCGGCGCGGTGATGTGCCTCGCCTATGCCGCGCGCCCGTCGACCCGGGACGTGGACGCCGTGTTCCGCCCGACGCGCGAGGTGCGCGCGGCCGCCGCGCGCGTGGCCCTGCGTGCGGGGTTCCCGCCGGACTGGCTGAACGACGGGGTGAAGGGGTTCCTGAGCGAGCGCGGAGCGTTCAGCCCCTTCCTCGAGCGCGATCACCTGCGGGTCATGGTGGCCCAGCCCGAGTACCTGCTCGCGATGAAGTGCCTCGCCCTGCGGCTCGGCGCCGAATTCCACGACGAGGACGACGTGCGCTACCTGCTCCGGCACCTGAACATCGACCGCTACGAGCAGGCGATCGCGGTTGTCACGCGCTTCTATCCGCTCGAGCGCTTTCCCCGGAAGACGCTGTACGCCCTGGAGGAGCTCCTGGCGCGTCCAGGCTGAGTGGGCGTGCCCGCAGGATCCGGCGCATGCCCGGCGCGGACCTGCCCCGCGCGATGACGACGGCGCGCGACGATGCCCTCAGAAGTCGTACCGGACTTCGGTGTAGACGCGGTCGCGGTTGTTGTACCGCCCGAAGACCCCGTCGTCGGGGCCGGTGAAGATGTCCACGCCCACGCCCACGGTGGTGTTGCGGACCGGCGTCCAGTTCACGCGCGGGCGGATCAGCCCGCCGCCGCCGCCGAAGGTCTGGATCCACAGGAGCTGCGGCTCGACGGTCGGGGTGACCTTGCCGGAGATCATCCCGCTCACGCCGAAGCTGCCGTACTGCACCGCGAGGGTGTCCTCGCCGCCGCTGTAGATGCGCTGGAACGCCTGCACGTTGAGCTTGACGTCGCGCGGGAGCACGAAGTCCGCGCCCACCACCCAGTCGAGCGTGTCCTTCCGGAGCGCGCCCTGCGGGGCGACCGGGTCGGTCGAGGCGAAGCTGCGCCCGTCCGAGTACACGAGCTCGGCGCGCCCGACCGCGGGGCCGAAGTCCTTGCTCACCGTGCCGCCGATCTGCCAGATGCGGTCGTAGCGCGGCTGGACCAGGAACGGCAGGCCGGGGATGGTGCTCGGCACGCGGTAGAACGTGGGCGAGTTGGAGTGGCTGCGGTAGTAGAACGCGGCGAGGTCCCAGCCGCCGACCAGCGTGTTGGCGCGCACGCCGTAGGCCGAGTTGCCGAGGTTCTGCGACGGCTTCTCGGGGTCGAGGAACCCGGCGGCCACGCTGCCCGGCGTCGGCGAGGGCAGGCGTACCGGGTAGAAGTCGGACCCGGGCTTGCCGACGTCGTCGAAGGTCTGGAACGGGATCCAGACGAGCTCGAGGTGCGAGTCGCCCTTGAAGTACTCGGCGCGCGCCGCCCACTGCGGCGCGCGGATCACGTCGAAGCTCGGCAGCAGGAACTCGCGCAGGTCCTTCGCCGACACGACGTCGGCGACGAAGAAGCCGACCACCTCGCCCCAGACGATGTTCTGCGCGCCGAGGCGGAAGTCCCACCCCGCGGCGGAGAAATCGACGTAGGTCTCGCGCCAGAAGGCGCTCCACTTCTGGTCGTTGCGGACGTCCGGCAGGTAGAAGTCCGAGCTGCCGTAGACGATGTCGCCGTCCACGCGGCCGCCGATCTTCCACTTCAGGCCCTCGCCCGCCTTGCCCTGCGCCGAGAGCTGGAACCGGTTCACCGCGTTCGACCAGTGCGACGGGTCGGAGTAGGTGTAGGCGCCGAGGAAGTCGTAGAAGCCGCTGAACGACACCGGCTTCTCGGCCGCGGGCGCGCCGGCGGCGGGCTTGAGGTCTACGAGCGCGTCGCGCCCGCCGGGCGCGGGATTCTGGTCCTGGGCGGCCGCTGCGGCGCCGCCGAGCGCGGCCGCCGCCGCGCAGACGAGGCGTCCGATGCCGCCGACCCGGGTGCTCGCCATGGTCCTCACGCCTTCTCGCGCGCGGCCTGCTGCGCGGCCCGCTCGGTGCGCCGGCGCCGCTCGTCCACCACCAGCCAGCGGGCGTCGGCGCGCACGCCGAGCATGCGGATCTGCCCGTCCTCGATGCGCACCAGCCGGTCGGCCCGGGCCATCACCTTCTTGTCGTGCGTGGAGAAGATGAATGTCGTGCCGAGCGAGACGTTGATGTCCTTCATCAGCGCGAGGATCCCTTCACCGGTCTTGTGGTCGAGGTTGGCGGTGGGCTCGTCGGCGAGCACGATGCGCGGCTGCGCCGCGAGCGCGCGCGCGATCGCGACGCGCTGGCGCTGCCCGCCCGAGAGCTGGTTGGGGCGGTGATGCGCGTACTTCCCGAGCTGGACCAGCTTCAGCAGCCGCCCGACGCGCTCGAGGCGCTCCTTGCGGGTCAGCTCCGGCAGCTGCAGCAGCGGGTACTCGACGTTCTCCGCGGCCGAGAGCACCGGCAGCAGGTTGAAGGTCTGGAACACGAACCCGATGGTGCGCGCGCGCAGGTCGGCGAGCTGGTCCGGGGTGCGGCCGCTCACGTCCTGGCCGTCGATGAACACCCGGCCGCGGGTGGGCGTGTCGATGCAGCCGATGAGGTTCAGCAGCGTCGATTTCCCGCTCCCCGAGGGTCCCGCGATCGCGAGGAATACGCCCTCCTCGATGTGCATGGTCACGTCGCGCAGGGCGGTCACGCGCTGCTCGCCGAGGAGATACTCCTTGGAGACGTTCTCGACGCGCACCAGGCTCATGACACTCGCGGCTCCCACGCTGGCGCTGACTATACTAGGCGCGACCCGCTGCGAGACCGGCTTGCCATGACGCCTGCTGCACAGTTCGCTCCCCGACGGCCCGCGTGGCGCCACGCGCTCCCCGGCATTCTTGCCGGTCTGATGTATTTTCTCAATAGCTATGCACAAGTTGATGTTTCTAAAGAAGAAAAACTAGCGCGAGACATCGTTCTGAAGGCCGATCAGATCCGCTTCCCGCCGGAGGGCTTCCAGGTCGACGTGGCGGTCGCGAACGCGAACGGCGGGCAGGTCACCGAGACGCGCCAGTACCGCGTGCTCTCCAAGGGCAACGAGAACACGATCGTGATGGTGGTGGAACCCGCGAGCGAGCGCGGCCAGATCATGCTGATGAAGGGCCGCGACCTGTGGATCTTCCTGCCCAACGTCTCGCAGCCGGTGCGCCTGTCGCTCGCGCAGCGCCTCACCGGGCAGGTGGCGAACGGCGACATCGCGCGCGCGAACTTCGCCGGCGACTACGCGCCGCGGATCCTGCGCACCGAGCCGGTGGACGGCGAGGACCACTACGTGCTCGAGCTCACCGCGGTCGACCGCTCGGTCGCCTACCACCGCGTGCTGTACTGGGTGAAGCAGAAGAACTTCTTCCCGCACAAGGCGGAGTTCTACTCGGTGTCCGACCGGCTGCTGAAGACCGCGCGCTACGAGAACTACCAGCCGATGGCGGGCCGGCCGCGGCCGACGCGGCTGGTGATGGAGGACGCGCTGCGCAAGGGCGAGGTGTCGGTGCTCGAGTACTCCGGGATGGCGCTGCGCCAGCTCGACGACAAGATCTTCACCCGCGACTACCTCAAGCGGCTCTAGCCGCGCGCGCCGCTAGCGCGCGTCGAGGTCGCGCAGCCGCTTCAGGATGCCCGCCTCCTCCGCCGGCGAGAAGCCGTAGGGGAAGAGCGAGCGCTCCTGCGGGAACTCGGCGTGGCGCCCGCCGAACTTCTTCAGCCCCTCGGCGATGGTGTCGAACGCCGCGCACAGCAGGACGGCGGGCGCGTTGACGCGCGTGTTGAGCCGCTCCGGCCCCATCGGCTCGAAGGCGAGCGCGCGGCGATAAAAGCCCACGTGGCGCGGGTTCACCTCGATCACGGCGAAGGTGTAGCCGTGGACCGCGGCGGCGTAGAGGTAGGTGGTGTGGAAGAGGCCGGCGAGCACCGGCTTGCTGACCGTCAGCTCGTCCACCGCCAGGCGGGTGAACTCGCACACGCGGCAGCCTTCCTTGCGCAGGACGTCGATCTCGTCCTTGTAGAGTTCGTCGGCCGAGAGCCCCTTCTCCGAATCGAACCGGATGCTCACCGTGCCGACGAGCTTGCCCTCGTCGTAGGCGACGAAGCTGAAGAGGTGCGGGTCGCGGGGCTGGGCCGACTTCGTCTCGTAGCCGCGGTCGCCGTAGCGCTTGTCGACCAGCGTGGCGGCGGCCTGGCGGAAGCCGGCGTGGCGCGTGGCGACGCGGATCTTGAAGGCCGCCTGCTCGGCGCCGGGGTCCTCGAGGCCGGTGATGCCGGCCTCCGCCATGGTGAGGCTGCGGAAGCGCAGCGGCCGGTCGTCGAAGACCGTGAGGCCGCTCTTGAACTCGCGGCCGTCGGTGGCGAAGGGCAGCGACGGCTCGGTGGAGGGCTGGCTCTTGGGGCCGATCGAGGCCCCGCCGCCCCGGCCGCGGAGCCGGTCGACGAGCTTGCGGACCGACTCTTTCATAGAGGCCTGTTCCGGGCGCCGTGCGAACCGCCCCCGAGCGGTTCGCCTGCGAAAGTCTACACGGGTCGCAGCCGTGGGCTGTGAAATGGAGCAACCTTCGTGCGCGAATGGCGCAATGGCCGGAACCCGCTGATTTTCTTCTGCGTCCGGCCGGTCGGCGGCACGCTTAGGTCAGCGGGTGTCGCACGCCGTAAGGCATGCCGATGCGGGCAGACGAACGGAAATGACACGGGGCGGCCTCCCGGCCGCCCCGTGTCGCGTCGCTGACGCTGCCGAATTACCCGCGCTTGCGGCGGGCAAACCCGAGGCCGGCGAGCGCGAGGCCAAGCAAGGTAACCGTGCCGGGTTCCGGAACTCGACCGGGATCGGTGATGGAACCCGATGCGCCGCCAATGATGATGTTATTTTGAGTTACGGTCGAAATACCAAGCACCGGAATGAGGCCGACGTTCTCGAACCGGTTGTGGTACGGACCCGCGCTCAGGTCCGCGTTCGAGAGACCCGGGAACGCTGCATTCCCGGTGGGGGTAAGAGCGATGCCTGTCTCAAACTCGTCCACGACCGTGAGGCCCGGAATCAGCGTGCTCAGCCAGCCATATCCGTTCGCCTGGCTGAACAAGCCGCCGCCCGCGCCGACAAAATTGTTGATATCCGCTGCATTCGCCGCCAACGCGGTCATTTCCGCCGCGGTCAAGCCGCCGATGACGTTGACTCCCGAATCGAGCATGATGATTCCAG